>CAZION010000018.1:0-63819 GCA_964540865.1 uncultured Victivallis sp. | reverse complement strand
CGGCCACTTGGACACTCGGAATCTATTACAAACTTTGAAATTCCTTAACGTTTAATTAGGCGGCCAAGAGCCGCAACTTTAAATACCAAAAAAGATTTCACCACTAATTCTCACTAATCGTCACTAACAGGAATTAAATACAAACCATGCAATGAATGAAGTTTTCATTCCGAAAACTTCATTCATTGCATATTTATTATTAGTGTATGATAAGTGTAGATTAGTGGTTAAAATATTTTTCTTGTATTGTTATAACTTTGAAATTCCTATACCTTAAATAAATTACCGCGAATATGGACATTCGATAACGCACGGTTCACAGACGACAGGACGATATTTCTTAATGGGGTCGTGTTTCTTCAAGGCGGCAGAAAGGGTTTCCGGAGTAATTTTCCCTATTGGGCTCTCGTCCAATTTGGAACCTAGATACTTGAAACCGCTTTCTCCGGTAATGGCATAACGCTTGCTCCATTCGCAAAGATTGGTGTCGATGCGGTTGAAGCTGAATTCTTTGCCGTCACATTTAAAAGTGACTTCCTTGCCGCTTATAGCCTGTGTGGGACAGGCTTTGATGCAGCGTTCACAATCAGCACACAATTCCGGCATTGCCGACATCACTTGATCCTCGTTGAGCTCCGCATCGGTAATGATTGCTATAAAGCGCTGCCTTATGCCGAATTCCTCTGTAAGCAGCCTGCCTGATTTTGTCAACGTGCCCAGCCCTGCCGCCACTGCGGAGAACCGGTTGCAGAACAAATCGTCAACAAACCCACGCGGGCTTGCGATTATCGAACCCAGCCCCATAAGGTCGGGACTAATTACAGCCTGATATCCCAGATGATTCAGCTTCCGGGCAATTTTTGTCGCCATCAGGCCGCCCTGCCAGCGAGTCACGTAAGTCTGAAACGCATATGGGCCGACCGCTTCCGCAGGTGGTTTAGTGGCATATTCCAGAACTTTCTTATGGAACCGCAGCCCGATCACAATCACAGATTTCGCGCCGGGGAGATATTCCTCCGCATTAAACACATGCCTGGTCTTTTCAGTGATTTCAGGATCCCATATCTTAAACCGGTGCGAGTTATCAACTGCTTCCAGATATTTTTCGCCTTCAAAATATTTCCTCAACTGGCCAGAGACATCTGCGATTCTCCGCGCAGATGAAATACCGACCAGATCCGCTCCTGTCTTCTTCGAAAATTCCTTGATCTCCGAAGTCAGAGTTGCGGTTGAACGGAACTTGGACGGAAGAAGATCCCTTGACTTTTCCAGAGTCAATTTCCTTTCCGGAAACGCCTTGTGCGTATAAACCGTATTTGCATACCATATGCACTTAGCATCCTTTAAAAGAGAAGCGGAGATCTGCTGATTCAAATGGGGATTCTCCATCTCATGGCAATGTGATCCGCTGGACACGATGGTCATCAGTGAACGGAAACCGATTGCCTCGATGTTCCTCACAAGATCATAGCTCACTGAATCCAAATGATACTGTACGGAGTGGGCGAACACTCCAGAGGTATATTCGCTTCTCGTGTTCCCATGTTCCTGTGGACGGGTGCAGATGAGGGTGATTGCAGTTTTCGCTCCTGGAAGCATCTCATCAATATTAATTCCCTTTGCCATGAGTGTCTCTTTTGACTCTACGGCAACATACTCAACTCCCTTATCATGACATTCTGCAATAAGACTGTCTGTGGCCTTACGCGATTCCAAATCCTCGTTCCACTCCAGGCAATATTTGCGCATCGGAGTCTTTGAATATGAACGGTCGAAAACCCGGAGTTTTTTCGGAACACAGAATTTGAGGCACTGTCCCATCTCGCCGCTGCGGACACCGTATTTCTTGACATAGTCTACAATTACCTCTTCAGTAACTTTTTCCGGCAGCTCCAAATCCAAATCGAGGTCGAAATGTTCTCCCCAGGCACAGCGCCAGAGGTTTTTATTGGCGAAACGGTATTCATAATTCTCGATCTTGAGAATTTTGTCGCCGTCAATCTCCTTTGATAAGGCCTGACTTGGACAGTGCTTCCTGCATAGCATGCATTTGTCGCAGACGGTGCCTGGGGGAATCAGAGGATCCGGTTCGATTTCAGCATCGGTTATCACCGTTATAAAACGATTGCGGGCTCCATATTCCGGAGTGAGGGCCAATCCATTATAGCCCATATCGGCAAGCCCGGCGACCACCGGCATATAGATGTGACTGATATCCGGAGCAAAAACTGCATCAAGATCCTTATATTTGTTATACCTCCAGATGTTGCTTGAACAGATCGGAATGACTCCATACCCTTTCTCCTCAATGAAGGTAGCCATGCGGTATGACATTTCATCAAGCCTGGAGTTCATGAGATATTGCACCGAGTATGGACCGATTTTCTGTGGATGTTCCTCACCCCCAAGCTCGATACATGCGTCAGGATGATGTATTGCCATGACTATTACAGTCTTAGCCTCTGGCAGTATTCCCTGCGGGCTCATTTTTATCGGAGCATGTTTGCAGCGTTCGATGTTTCCAAAACCCACCAGATCCGCGCCAATCTCATAAGCGTAACTCTTTACCAGTTCTTTAATGCTCATTTTTTGACTCCATTTTTATTTGACTTCACTGCAAATTCTTGCAGCATGTTCAATAATAGTGAATATATTATCGTTATATATTCACCATAATTGAACTATATCGAATTGTCAAATGGAGATATTTATTTTTCTGAAAATAAACCTCTATTTCCACTGACCGGCATCGATGTCGGGATCCTGGAAAAGTTCCGTGAGCATCTTTTTCTCCACTATGCCTCCGGTTTCATCGGATTCAGGCGGCGGCAATTCCCATTTTGGGCCTGGGAATACCGGAGTTTCGAATGTGTGCTGTTCGATGTTCCTTGTCTTCTCCTGAAATTCCATGCATGCTCTGATACAGCCTTTGGCACCGCATACCGCGAAATATCCGGAGTGGCAAAGTATCTGCCTGTAATATGAGTTGACATCATTGTTTGGGTATTCCGGATTCTGCCTCCCCCATTTACCTAGCGCCAAGGTATAGGCGGTCTTGTAAGCCAGTTCTTCGGACATGGTGGTATTGGTTATATCCAGATTGAATCCGGGGAAGAAACGCTTCAGGAATGGTGACGCCTTGTAATTTATGCCGTGATGAGTTGCCGTGCAGCGACCCATATGAACATCACCCCATTCATATCCCTGCCCTTCGATGTTGATTTTTATAGTCGGTTTCTCACCATTTTTCGGAATGGCGTTTCCGGGGCAGTCCTTCACACATTTCATACAGCGTTTACACAGTGTTTTAGGCTTTATCAACGGATCGGGTTCAAGCACCGCATCTGTCAATATGGTCCCCAATCTGACTCTGGGACCAAATGTCGGATGCAGGAAAACCTTCGACCAGCCGATTTCACCGAGGCCGCAGGCGACGCCGGCGATACGGACATTTATCTGCACGTCCGGTGCCGGACGGTCCGGGGCAACCGGGTTCGGATTTTCAGGATATGTCTCAGGTACTCCTGGATATACGGGCACGGCTTCAAATCCATGGTCCTCGATGAACCGGGCTACTTCATGTGTCACCATCGGACGGAACAGGGTATTCAGCCGGTTATAGGCATAGTAAGTATAGTTGTTCCAATATGTCCCTTCGGTTATTCCTCGATATGTACTGCGTGGAATCGGCTGAACAATGGAGATTACGGATCTGCAATCCGGAAAAATATTTTTAGGGTGCATGCGTTCAGGAGCTTCGTCAAATCTCTCGATATTGGCAACACCCAGAATTTCAACACCTCCGCCGCCAGCCCCAATTTTCCGTGCCAGATCTTTAAGCATTTTTGATGTGAGTTTCACAGTCATTACAAACCTCCATATCTTAATTTTGAATAATTTCGCCGATATAATTGCGTTCCCAAGAAGTTGCCACTTTGAGTTTATTCCTGAACTTGGCCTTCAGGAGCCCTTTTCCGTCAAGAGTAGCCAGACAGGCGCGTCCGCACGCCGCGCTGATGCGTTCTGTCTTGTAGAAACGGCCTTCATCGCAATGAATGGCTCCATTGCGGCATTTTGCGCATAGCCTTTTATTGATTTCAGCTACTTCGCATTTCATCTCCGGAACACCTTTTGCAGTGTTCCTGCCAGAATTAAGGGCTTTCAGCGGACAGGCATCAATGCATGCCCTGCAGTTTACGCAGAGGGATGGCTTCAGCACCTTGTCGGCCTCAAGCTCAATGTCTGTCAAAAGCATGGCGAAACGCTGAAGCGGCCCGAATTCTGGAGTCAGGAAAATTCCGTTCAATCCTATTTCGCCGAGCCCGGCGGCCTGTGCGGCAATCTGATAATCGACATAGACATTTGGGGCTGGTTTTCCTGGTTCGACAGGGATGGCCTGTGGCTGCCCGCTGTAATCATAGGCAAACATGGGGACTGCTTCAAACCCCTGCGCCTCAATCCATATCGTCAAGTCATAAGTGGTTTTAGCCAGATACTGATCTTCAAGGAAATAAAGGCCGAAATGGTTGAAGGAATTGTCCATTTCAGTTCCCTCCACTATTCCGCGCAATGAACCGTGAGGTATTTTCCGGGCAATGACTATAAGTGATTTCGCCTGCGGAAAAATTGACAGGGGATTTTCCTCTTTCGGTAAATGCGACATGCGACCGACAGGGCTAAAACCTATCAGATCCGCACCAAAACTCAACGCCATTTCTTTCACTTCTGATGCATTCATTTCATTTTCTCCTGAGACCTTATTTTTCTAAATTGTTTTAATGACAAATCATCATCTGACCGGTGCCTGGCCTCCTACAAACGACAGCTGAACTCCCTCCCCGGTAATATCACGGGACCAGACACTTCTTTTCCTGAATTTATTTTCGAACCTGTTGCCTATTTTATTCTCAAGGGCAACCATGCAGGCACGCCCGCAGGAGGCGGCATAACGGTCAACATCATCAGACCCCCTGGGATTTGAGTGGGCTCCGTTTTCACAGAGCCTGCAGATTTTTTTGTCAATGATAAATGTTTCGCTTTCATTTCCCTTCAAACCGCATTTCCCGGTGGAAGAAGCGTCCATTGCATGAAGAGGACATCCCTCGGCACACGCCTTGCAGTTTTCGCACAGTGAAAGTCTCTTCAAATCATCTCCTTCAAGAGCTTCATCGACCAGGATCATCGCAAAGCGCTGACGGTGTCCGAATTCAGAGGTCAGGAAAAAGCCGCCTTTCCCTATTTCACCAAGACCGGCAGCCTGAGCCATAATCATATAATCCAACACCACATTGCCAGTCACCTTCTTTTCCGACAGGGAGATATTTTCCCCTTTGATCCGGTACCCCATCATGGGAACTGATTCAATTCCATGACTTTCAAGTAGAGAGGTTAGGTCATAAACAGTTTTCGATAAAAACTGATCTTCAAGATAGTTCTCTCCGAAACATCTGTACGTGGAACCGAAATTAGTGCCTTCCTCAATACCCCTCAACGCACCTCGCAATATGCGCCGTCCTACGACTATCACAGCCTTGCATTCCGGGAAGATAGACAGCGGATTCTTATCAGCAGGCAGACCGGCAAGTCTTTCGATCGGCGCAATGCCTATAAGATCCGCACCTTTGGACTTCGCGTAATTTCTTACATCACTGGCATTCATGTTAAACTCCTTTTTATTTGGATTATTGGATTACTGGATTTATGGATTATTGGTTTCAATTCCTGAAAACCACCAATCCAGCAATCCATTTATCCATCATTTCATTTTATACGGCGCATAGCCGAGTGCAAAAGAGGCGGATTCAGCGGCATCATATATGCTCTTCTTGTATTTGCTCCAATCCACTTCAGTATGCTCCCCTTCCGGAAGCACTGTGCCGATGACAGCTGCAAGGGATCCGTTACAGTCGAATACCGGGGAGGCGATCGCCGCTATTCCCGGAGACCTTTCCGAATCCATCACGGCAACTTTCTCCTTCCTGATCCTATCAAGCTCTATCTTGAACTTCTTGAAGTCGGTAATCGTCTTGTCAGTCATCCTTTTGAGACCGTATTCCTTTACATGGGCTTCAAGATCCCTTGCGGACAAATAGGCGGCGCAGACTTTTCCGCCCGCCGTATAGTTGATCGGATTGATGCTTCCAATATCCAGACCAAGATCCCGTTTCACGCCTTCCGGCGAAACCACATCGACAACCATTGCGTGGCAGTTGTGCGGAACCTGGAGATAGATTTCCCGGTTTAATTCGTTGGCAAGCTTATAAAGGAAAGGCCTGAGCCTTGTCCTTGTCCCCATTCTCCTGAGGCAGCCGTTGGAGAGGCAGAGGATCTTAAGGCTTATGAAATATTTTCTTTCGTCATTCTGCTCTACGTATCCAATATCCTTAAGGGTTTTCAGAAGACGACAGATATGGCTTTTCGGGAGTTTCATCCTGTCGGAAAGCTCCTTCACCGAATGCGCTTCGGTGCTACCGGAGAGGAACTCTAGTACGTTCATTCCGTTCTGCAGGGTGTTGTTCATATTGACTCCTATATATTATATATTGGAACTATTATTATTATTGTTCTATATACTAGAATTTCAACTGCAGAAAGAAAGATTTTTCAGTATTTTTTGAAGACATGTTTTGAGGTTGCCTCTCAGCGGGATTCCGTGGATTTCCTGAAGTCGCTTGGGCTTTTCCCGGTGATTTTCCTGAAGAGCTTGTTGAAGTGCTGGGGATCGGGAATGCCTGCCCTCACGCCTATTTCCTTTACCGGAAGTGATGTGCATTCCAGAAGGTGCCTGGCGAATTCAATCCTCCTGTTGATAAGGTATTTGTTCATGGTGAGACCATACTGGCTTCGGAAAAGACGCGCAAGATAGTTCTGTGACAACCCGGCAGTCCGGCAAATTTCAGGTATACGCACCTCCCCTGCAATGCATCTGTCGATTTCCATCGCTGCGTTTACGACCGCCGTCCGGGCCTTATGTCCGAAATTTCCAGATCTGGACTTGTTGAGCCAGTGAAGCCATATGAGGAATTCCTGGAGCACAAGGGAGGCTGCATGATCGGCTTCCGGCGAGGATTCGATCTGCTGTATCCACCATACGAGGTTCATGAACTTGGATTCAGCCGCAGATCTTGCCTCACCGAGATCCATACGGAGAGGAAGAGAAAGCGCTCTATCCTTCTTTGCGGATTTCGCAGGAAATTTGAAATGGGTGCAGAAATGAAATCCAGGCTTTTCAAGATCATATCTGGCGCCTATACCTGTCGGAGTAATTGTAATTGTTCCGGGTGCGATATCGTACTGGTTTCCGGAAAGCCTGATTTTCCCATGATAGTCATATATATGGAGGGCGTTGGTGTTTCCGAGATAGCTTACCGAGAAATTCCTGTCGGCAAGCGGATAACGTCCGGCACGGATTACCTGGGGAATGGCGCCAATTTCAAAGTTGAATGACATTCAAAAACCTTTTATACGATAAAATTATTTCAATAATCTATAAGATTATTGAATTTATACCACAGTTTGTTGAATATATCCAATTGCTATATTTTCTGTAACAGAAAATATTATCCTATTGAAAATAAACCATACAATAATAAAAATCACTAAATCAGAATATCACCAAATAATTAAATAGGAGAGGCATCCATGACACCGCGCGAAAGATTCACTGCCGCACTTGAACGCAGGCCCATCAAAGGAAGAGTTCCACATTTCGAACTCGTGTTCTTCCTGACAATGCAGGCTTTCGGAAAAGTCCACCCGTCGCATAGGAACTATTACCAATGGGATCAGATGGAGGAGAAGGAACGCCGACTGCACCGTGAGGACATGGCCGACACATACATCAAAACCGCTGAAAAATATGAACACAGCGCCATTTTCATCCACCATAACCCCAGTAAAGATGAGGAGCTCAGCAATATGGTGGATATCATACGCGAAAAATCTGGCGATAAATATTTTCTTATGGCGCACGGCGATCCGACGTACAGTATTCCGGACGGGGACAAAATGGTGGATTTCTCCTACCGAATTGTCGATGAACCAGACGTGCTGAAGAGCGATGCCGACAAAGCTGTGATATCGCATCTTGAACGGGCGGAAAAGCTTAAAAGAAAAGGAGGACTCGATGGTTTTGCGATGTGCAGCGACTACTGTCTTAACGTCGGCCCATTCTTCAGTCCGGATCAGTTCTCCGAATTTGTCACGCCATACTTGGCAAGATTAACCAAGGGTTACCGAGACATGGGATACTACACAATCAAGCATACCGACGGCAATATCATGCCGATAATAGATCAGCTTGTCGAAACTAATCCGCATGCATTGCATTCAATAGATCCGCAGGCCGGAGTCGATATTGCCGAAGTGAAAAAACTCTACGGGAAAAAAGTCTGCCTGATCGGCAATGTCAACTGTGGACTACTCCAGACAGGCACTGAAGAACAGGCAAAGGAATCCGCACGCTACGCCCTGAAATCCGGAATGCCTGGCGGCGGATATATATTCTCGACAAGCAACTGCGTATATACCGGAATGCAGCTCTCCCGCTATGAACTTATCCTGGATGTCTGGAGAAAAGAAGGAAACTACGTTTAAGTTATGGTTTTCCGGCAAAGCAACCCGAGTCTATCTGACCCCCGAGAGACGCGGGTCAGATAGACCCGCGCTACTTCGAAGAAGAAATGCATTATATATTATTATGAGACGATTTGCAACAAGTCACATACAGCTGTGCCCTCGAATGCCTAGAGGATAGATTAAACCGCCAGCTCCCGGATTGCACGCGCAAGTGTATCGACATCTTTCTCCGTAGTATACAGATGTGGAGTGACTCTCACTCCGTTGATGGCTGGGTGGATAATCGCGACGGTGAAAATTTTATAATCTTTCAGCAATTTTTCGCAGATAAGTGAAGGGGACAATCCGTCTATCGAGAAATTTGCAATCGCGCTGTTTCTGCCGTCATCGTTCCACGGCGTATTGATTTTAACCTTGGGAATATTGGCTATTTTATACACCCACCGCTTCATGAGGTATTTCAGCCGTTCCTCCTTTCTTGCTCCGCCAATCATGTTGTGAAAATCTATAGCCTTTGAAATGGCCTCGATAGTATGGTAAGGTCGAGTACCCTGGTGCTCGAAACGCCTTATGTCCGTATCCGCCACGCCGGTATCGCCCATCAACGGCCAGATCTCCGGGATAAGTTCCTTTTTCATCCACAGAAAACCGCTCCCGAGTGGACAGCAGAGCCATTTGTGCAGGCTGGCTCCCACATAATCCGCCTCCAGTTCGGGTATTGTGCAGTTTATATGGGCTATGCTGTGTGCGGCATCTACCACAACTTCTATACCACGATCATGCGCCTCTCTTGCAATTTTAGCTACCGGAATGACTTGACCACTCAGGTGTATCAGATGGGTGAGATGAACTATTTTCGTTTTTGAAGTACATAACGACATGTAGCAGTCAACAATCTCCTCATCGCTATCTGGGAGCAGTGGAATAGCTGCCTCCCTGATCACGATTCCATAACGCCTCTGCGCCTGCTGGTAGGCCTGTACCATGCTGCCATAATCCTGATTCCCAATCACAACCTCATCGTCTTCCTCCCACGGATACCCCATGATTACAATGTTCATCGATTCCGTAGTGTTGCGTGTGAATGCCAGCTCCTCGGGACTGACTGAAAGAAAATCCGCAAGTTTTGTTCTGACAATCTCCATGGCCTCTGGCATTTCCTGCCGCGTGTACATGCTGGTCATGGAGTTGATGTATTCTTCGCGGCATATATGATAATTCATTGTGGGCAGGGCCTGGGGACTGCAATAACCGTTCTCAAGGTTGATGAATTTCCTTGAGGGCTTGAAATAACTCTGGATCCTTTTCCAGAAATCCCTGTCCCTGATAAATCTGTCAGCCTCATGGGCCGCACTGTCTAATTCAAGTCCAGTTCCCGAGGACAGTTTATCGGTCAGGGGAAAGACTACGCCTGCCAGACTCACCAACTGGACAAAGTCCCGTCTAGATATCAAATCCTTCTCTTCATTCAACATCAGAACACCCCTTACCTTCATTTCAATGGAGAAGATAGTCCTGAATTTACAATGAAGCAAGTATTTCTTGCTTACCTGAACTACTGCAAGATGTTCAATCGCATTTGAAAATTTGTTGAATATTTTCAACCGCGAAGTTCGCAAAGATCGTTTTTCTATAGAAAAACAAGATTATTCATCTGAAAAACTATATTCAACCTCTATATTGATATAGGTATAAATTCCAAATGAGTGGAGGAACATGCTTATGTCAGACAATGAAAAAGCTGGACTGACCCGCCGTTCATTCATTACTCTTTCCGCAGGGACAGCCGCAGCATGCCTCGGCGGACTGCCAGTATTAGGTTCTGATCTGACAAACACTTTTTCCATGCGTCCCAGAGGCCGGGGAGTATCGTATCCGCGACCTCTGCGTCGGGGCGACACGATTGGGATCACAGCTCCTTCGGCAGGTGTTACACATGACCTGGAGCCGCGCCTGCAGTTCTGTCTGGATAAACTGGAGGAGCTTGGCTATAAATACCGTCTTGGAGAATGCCTCCTCTCCGATAAAATAGTCAGCGCCTCAGCCGGGGCGCGTGCAGATGAGCTTATGCATATGCTTCTCGACGACTCGATTGCCGCCATAATTCCACCGTGGGGCGGAGAGCTCCTAGTGGATATTCTTCCTCTGCTCGACTTCAGGAAACTCACCAGATACAGGAAAGCGAAATGGATCGTCGGCTATTCCGATATCAGCACTTTCATGCTGACATATACATTGCTCACCAATACAGCTACTCTCAACGGCTCCAATCTTCTCGAGTGTCCAATTCAGCCGACCGATGAAAACCTTGCATACTGGAACGATATCGCGACTCTTCCGGCCGGTTCGTCATTTATGCAGCATGCCGCCTCGCTTTACCAGAAGGATGACGTTGACTGGGCCAGGAATCCATATGCTACATCCTTCAACCGGACTGAACCAGTGGACTGGAAATGCCTTGGCCATGAAAATGACACGGATTATGAAACAAGATTTTCAGGCCGCCTGCTTGGAGGGACACTCGACGTTATCGGAATTCTGCCGGGGTCTGTTTTCGGACCAGTTGATAACTTTGCAAGATGTCATTCCAGGGATGGACTGATTTTCTATCTGGACAACTGCGACTTCAACACCGCACAGTACTGCAGGATGCTACACCATATCAGGAATGCAGAATGGCTGAAACACGCGAACGGGGTCCTTGTCGGACGCACGGCCGGAGAGCAGTTAAGGGAATTCACCGTTCGAGACGCCCTCCTGGACGCCCTGGGAGATCTTTCCATCCCGGTAATATATGATGTGGACATAGGACACCTGCCACCACAGCTGATCATGGTCAACGGCGCGTTTGCCACAGTACATTTCAGCGCATCCGACAAATCAGTTGAACAAATACTCGCCTGAAGTCTAAAGATTTTCAACCGCGAAGTTCGCAAAGGAAATCACAGTCATCCCACAGGATGACGGATTAATGGATTTATGGATTGCTGGATTATTTGGTTTGAGTTCAAGAAAAACATAGATTTTGCAACAATCCATTAATCCAGCAATCCAATAATCCATGGGACGGTAGTGAAAGGAAATCGAAAAGCACGCAGAGTTACAAGCAGTTTGCGTCCTCTGGGCCTACTTTGCGCTCTCTGCGGTAAGATCAGTTGAGAAGTGCTGGAAGATCACTGCTTAGAAAGCACTTTGACGAGTTCGATGTTTAGGTAGACTGTCTCCTTGCCGCATTTCTGTGATTTCAGGACGCCTATCTCCTCAAGGTCCTTCAGATACTTTGAAGCGGTCTGGCGCACCGCTATGTCCTTGCTGACAAGCGACTCGATCTTCGTGTATGGCTTTTCAAAGAGGGTTTCAACCAGCTCCTTCGAATAGATTACGGGAAGCTCGTGCTTCACCTTCTCAAATGTGACATCCATGAGCCGTTTTATTTCGAGAATCCTGTCAATGGTCTGAAGCGCCGTTTCCTCTACGCCCTGAAGCAGGTAAAGCACCCAGCTTTCCCAGTCGTTCTTCTCCGTGACATTTCTGAGAAGCAGATAATATGCGGATTTTTTCCTGATGATGTAGCTGCTGAGGTAAAGCACTGGAAGATCAAGGAGGCCCCTGTTTGCCAGATACAGGACGTTTATGATTCTGCCGGTTCTCCCGTTGCCGTCGAAGAACGGGTGAATCGCCTCGAACTGGTAATGCGCAATCGCCATTTTCACAAGCGGATCAAAGTCGCAGAAGGATTCGTCGTTAAGAAAACTCTCTAGGTTCTTCAGCTTCTCGCGGATGATTTTTTCGCCTTCCGGCGGAGTATAGACGACTTCGCCGGTCTTCCTGCTTTGAACTTTTGTGCCCGGTTCATTTCTTATACCTTCCTCAGACTGCTTGAGCATTTTAGCTGTCTTTATAAAAAGTTCCGTAGTGAATTTCCCAGTTTCCCGCAGTTCCTTGTGCGCGGCCCAGAGCGCCTCCCTGTAGCTGAGGACTTCCTTCGTGGCGGGATCCGGATTTTTCATGTTCGCGGAGAACGCCCTGAACAGATTGTCGCTTGTCGTGAAGACATTCTCAATTTCAGAACTGTCCTTCGCCTCCTGAAGCGTGATATTGTTTATGAGAATATCCTGGTTGGGAATGATGAGAGCCTTACCGTTGAGCTCCGCAAGGGCGGCCCTGGATTTGATGACCTGCTTTAGGATCGTCCTCGACTCTATCTCCGCTTTAGGCGGAAGCAGAGGCAGCTCGTTGTATGGTTTTTCCGGATTGAATGACATTGTTACCATTTCAAATTTCAGTGTTAATTGCACAAGTAGTCAGAATTCAGGAGTCAGGATTCAGAATAAATCTGGATTTGAGTTCGAATTTCATTCTGAATTCTGTATTCTGACTTCTGAATTCCTGCAAAATGTGAATTCTGCAATCGGCGCTCCCTTATAATTACCACGATTCGAGCCTGTAGGCAAGTGTGCGTAGAATCAAACAACGTATTTTAGGGAAATGCTAGGGCGCGTTTTTCAAAATGAAGATTATTACGTAGTATGCGACCATTAAAACAAGTCCGAGAGGGACACCGATCTCGGCCCATTCCCTCGTCCTTATTTTGAGTCTGCCTGCGGAAATGATGTTTGGAATATTTCCCGGTATCAGCATGCCTCCGCTGATCAAAAGCCCCATCAGAATGGCGACCACCTGCCCCTGACTCATACTGTCGCTTATTTCCATAGCCGTAAGCGTGGCATTGTCCAATATGGCGGAAACCATGTTCAACCAGTATAAAACCCCGCTCGGCATATCTAATACAATCCGATCTATTGCAGGTTTAGCTCCGTCGCCCAAAAGCACAAGCGCCATAATAAATATGTACACTTTTACGGCACGCACTACAACATCCCTCCAGGTATCTCTCTTCTCGATATGCGCAGTGGCATTTTTATCCGTATGCGGTCTTATGATGAAAGCGGCTAGCAGGCCAAGGGATATTATTCCGGGCATGATGAGCCAGCCAAGAATTTCAGAAAGATACCAGAAGTCCTGATGCAACTTGGAAATTGCAATGGTGGCAAGCGGTTCCCCGATAGGAGTTAAAGCTGCGCCAAGGCCAATTGAATAGCAGGCCAGCACTACAAGACGGATTTCGCTTTTGCGGTCGAGTTTCAGCACATTGATTATCTCCACAAGGACCAATGAGGCGATAATAGCCGTTATGAGGCTGGAGAATATGCCAGGGATGACTACAATCATGAAGAACAAAAATGGGGGATGGATCCTTCTATAGAAATAATTGATTGCCGTGTCTATGCTTTTTATGAAAACCTTGAATACTATACCGAAAGAAAACACTGCGATTGTGATCACAATCGGCTCTTCCAGCGCCTTAATGAGCAGTCCGCCTCCAAACACCCCTGAAACGAGGGAGGCGCAAAGACCCATTGTAAAGAGGAATACCTCGAGATTCTCCTCTATCAATCTGGAAAGAAACGGCAAGATGAGGACAAGCAGCAGTATTATTGCCAAACATGAAAACAATAATGATTCACTGCTCATATTGCTACTCTGCCAGAATCATGGTTTATTATCATTCGCTACTCTTTCAAGGTAGCCCAATAGCTGGATATATGCAAGGTTGCGGGATTTACAAGTCCCATCGTTATTAGTTGTCAATGAAAAAGAGGTTTTGAAAATGCTTCTGGAAAAATATCTGTCGAAAACAGTCTTTGATTCATATGAGGATTTTGAACGTAATTTCAAGATAAACATTCCCGATGATTTCAATTTCGCATATGATGTTGCGGACGAGATGGCAGGCAAAAATCCTGGAAAGACGGCGCTGGTCTGGTGCGACGAGAACGGGAATGAAGCCATCTTCACTTTCGGACAGTTGAAGTATCACAGCGACAAGACCGCAAACTTCTTCAAATCCGTCGGTATCGGAAAAGGCGATCCAGTAATGCTGATCCTCAAAAGGCGTTACGAGTTCTGGTTTGCCATACTGGCCCTGCATAAGATCGGTGCCGTGGCAGTGCCCGCAACGCACCTGCTCACTACTAAGGATATCATTTACAGGAACAATCTGGCTGACATAAAGATGATTCTCTGTGTAAATGACCCGGATGTTATTCAACACGTCGAGGAATCCCAATCCAAATCCCCCAGTCTGAAAGTGAAGTCAGCCCTTGGAGTCAAACGCAAAGGGTGGTTTGACTTCAACAAAGAAATTGACAGGCATCATAATCATTTTCCAAAACCCGAAGGCGCCCACGCTAGCACAAAAGGAGATACGCTCCTCCTGTATTTCACTTCCGGAACTACGGGAATGCCTAAAATGGTCCGGCACAATCATGCATATCCACTCGGACATATCCTCACCGCTAAATACTGGCAGAACATAGATGAAAACGGCCTTCATCTTACTGTTGCAGATACGGGTTGGGCCAAGGCGGCTTGGGGGAAAATTTACGGACAGTGGATCTCTGGTTGCGCCGTATTCGTATATGATTATAATAAGTTTGTCCCAAAAGAAATGCTGCAGGTAATCAAAAAATACGGAGTCACCTCTTTCTGCGCTCCTCCCACGATTTACAGGTTCCTGATAAAGGAGGATCTTGCCCAATATGAATTCAGCAAACTAAAATACTGTTCGGTTGCCGGCGAGCCTTTGAACCCGGAAGTTTACAACCAGTTCCTGAAGATGACCGGGCTGAAGCTGGTGGAAGGGTATGGACAGACCGAGCTTACTGTGACACTTGCAACATTTCCGTGGATGGAACCTAAACCCGGTTCGATGGGCAAACCCTCTCCCGGCTATGACATAGATATTATTGATGATAACGGCAATTCATGTGAAACCGGGAAAGAGGGTCAAATAGTGATCAGAACGGATAAAAGAATGCCTGTTGGAATGTTCGACGGTTACCACAGGGACGAAGAGCTCACCAGCAAGGTCTGGAACAATGGGATATATTATACCGGCGATATGGCATGGAAGGATGAAGATGGATATTTCTGGTTTGTCGGAAGGGCGGATGACGTAATAAAAAGTTCCGGATACAGGATCGGCCCCTTTGAAGTTGAAAGCGCGCTCCTTGAACATCCCGCAGTGCTGGAATGCGCCATAACCGCTGTTCCGGATCCTGACAGAGGACAGGCTGTAAAGGCGACCATAGTCCTTGCAAAAAACCATGTGCCGAGCGAAGATCTGAAGACGGAACTACAGGATCATGTGAAACAAGTAACGGCTCCATACAAGTATCCGAGGGTCATTGAATTCGTCCACGAGCTTCCCAAAACCATCAGCGGAAAAATACGCAGGATTGACATAAGGGAGCACGATGGCGGCAAGATTTGAATTTCAAGGATAGTAACTGCTCGTACTGAATTGCAATTCAATTATACTGTCAAGGTTAATATGATTTCCTTCCAAATACTGTCCAATGTTTCCGCCGCACCAGACTTGATCCTGAAGTCAACCATGTCGGATAATCCGGTTTTTGAAGGATTTATCTCCACAGTAGGAACACCAGCACGGCTCGCCTTGATCACTGGTCCGGCTATATATGGAAAAACACCGGATGTCCCGACCGACAATACCATGTCCATCCTCATCGTTTCCAACATGCGTATTTGTTTCAATGCCTTTTCCGGAAGCATTTCTCCGAACAGGACGACGTTCGGACGGATCAGTCCTTTGCACTCGGGGCATTTCGGCGGCAGATGTGTTTCCGATCCGTATCCGGAGAGGAAGGATTCCGAAGAAGTTTCAAAACTGCAGTTTACACAATACAGTTCAGACGCATTGCCATGGACTTCGATGAGATTCTTCGAACCAGCTGCGCGGTGCAAACCATCAATGTTCTGCGTCAACACCCATGTCCCAGGTATAATTTTCTCTATGAGCGCAATGACTTCATGTCCGCGGTTGAATTTCTTGCCGCTGCACGCGGAACCGATCTGCCAGAGATATTTCCAAGTGATCTCGGGACGTCTTTCGAGCATTTCACGGCTCAGTGCTTCCTCGATGGGAATTCCTTCATCGGTGTGCTTGTCGTCATAAAGCCCGCCTATGCCTCGGTAAGTTGGAAGACCTGAATCAGCTGACAGCCCCGCCCCGGTAATGAAAAGGATTTTCTCGGCCTTTTTTAAAATCTTCGCAACTTGTGAAATTGAATTGTCCATGGTAATTAAATATAATTCATAAGTACCTTTCCGGCAATGCCTGCTGGCAAGCCGCGATAAGAACTGGTTTATCCGGAGTTCAGAAGCTATATTAATCGGCTATAAATTAGGATATCCTCCCTCGCAGGGATTTTTTTGGAACGCCACCAACTTGGTGGTATAATGGCGAAAAATTAAAATAAGAGTTGCCGGCTTTACTAAAATTATGAAAACACAAAGATTAGGAATAGCACTGATTGTATCCGGGCCTAGCGGCGCGGGAAAATCAACTGTATGCAATCTTCTTCGTCAAAAATATCCGGAACTGGAGTTCTCGGTCTCATGCACCACACGCGAACCGCGCAATGGCGAGATTGACGGGAAGGACTACCATTTCATTGACAAGAAGGAATTCCAACGCAGGATTAAAAACAACCAGTTCCTTGAACATGCCGACGTCCATGGGAATTTTTATGGAACACTGAAAAGTGAAATCATAGATAGAGTAGAATCCGGAAAAGATGTGCTTCTCGACATAGATGTACAGGGTGCTATTCAGGTCAGGAAGTCGTCGAAAAAGAATTCACTTATCGGAAAATGTTCGGAATATGTGTTCCTCGGGCCTCCGAGTTTCGAAGAACTTGAAAGACGCCTGCGTTCAAGAGGCACGGAAAAAGAAGAATCGATCCGCAAACGGCTTGATAATGCAAAATCAGAATTGGAACATTGGAAGAATTACGACTACCTGATCATCAACAAAGATGTTGAGCAGGCCGTTAAAGATATGGGAAACCTTATTGAAATGCTTCACAAGAGCACGAAAAGACTGGAAGATGCGGGATTTTTTCAGCCGCTGAAAAAGTCATTAAAATAAAAATGAGGGAAGATTTATGAAAAAGACGGTGGTTCTGGGCGTAACAGGTTCGATAGCAGCATACAAGGCTGCGGACCTCACAAGCCAGCTTGTCAAAAAAGATATGGATGTGGTTGTCATAATGACAGCCTCTGCCCAGAAACTTGTTTGTCCGCAGACATTCCTGACACTTTCACGGAACACCGTCATTACTGATCTTTGGACAATGCCAGAATGGCAGCCCGGCCATATCGAGCTTTCCGATCGCGCAAAACTCTTGGTTGTAGCGCCATGCACTGCGAATTTCATCGGAAAACTCGCAAACGGGATTGCTGATGACGCCCTTTCCACCTATGCCCTGTCGCATACCGGAAAAATCCTTGTCGTACCCGCAATGAACCCGAAGATGTGGAAACATCCCGCTGTACAGCAGAATGTAAAAATATTGAAGGGCAGAGGAGTCGAGTTTATTGGCCCAGTATCCGGCAGAGTCGCCTGCGGAGACGAAGGCGAAGGCCGAATGGAAGAAGTGCCTGCGATCCTCGCAAAGATTTTAGAAGAACTAAAATAGGATTTCAACCACAGAACTCACAGATTACACAGAATCCTTATATATTTTGAAAAGGATTTAAGTTTATATTTTCTGCGTATTCCGTATGTTCTGTGGTTAAATATAAAGGTTTTCCATGAAAGTACTGATTACAGCCGGGCCGACACGCGAGAAGATTGATCCGGTCCGTTTCATATCAAATTATTCAAGCGGGAAAATGGGGTACGCCCTAGCCGAAGCCGCTTCTAAAAAAGGACACGCCGTCACTCTTGTCAGCGGACCTGTCTCGCTCATTCCCCCAAAATCCGTAAAAACTGTCCTGGTTGAGAGCGCCGCAGAGATGGCGCGCGAAGTCCGCAGGTTTGCGAAATCCGCAGACCTGATAATAATGACAGCCGCAGTTGCGGACTACACTCCTGCGAACTTCGCAAAAGACAAAATAAAGAAGAAGCAGGCGGTCATGACGCTAAAGCTCAAGAAGACGGAAGACATTCTGGCCAGGCTTGGGAAAGACAAGAAAAAAGGACAGATCCTTGTCGGATTCGCCGCTGAAACCTCGGACTTAATCAATAATGCGGAATCAAAACTGCAAAAGAAAAACCTTGACTGGATAGTTGCGAACCAAGTCGGCAAAAAAGACAGAGGATTCTCCTCTGACAACAATGCGGCTACGCTCATTTCCCGTAACGGGAAAAAGCTGAAATTCCTACTTCAGAGCAAAAAATCCCTCGCGGAAAAAATATTAAGTTCGGTATGTGAACAGAAAAATACTTGAAATTCTGCCACTAGGCGGCACTAATCCGGAATTATGGAGCTGGAATATTGACTTCCTTCACCTGGATGTTCTATTTTAGAGCTTATATCAGCAATAGCTGTAGCCATACAACTGAAGTCTGAGGGGGCTATGTATATATTCGTATTTGTTTTATTCATGGTTACAACTGTAACAGGTTGTATTTCATCAACCGCAGCACCTCTTTCTAACATTAATTCGTCTCAGGCAGAGAGTCTGAACATCCTCGCGAAGATGTACGATTCCCAAGACAAGTACGAGCAGGCCGAGACGCTGTACAGGCGGTCTCTGGCGATCTGGGAAAAGGAACTTGGACCAGAGCACCCCAAAGTGGCAGAGGGTTTGTGTGACCTAGCGGATCTATATAAAAATCAAGGCAAGTACGAGCTGGCAGAGCCAGTCTACAAACGCTCTTTGGTAATCAGAGAAAAGGTGCTAGGTCCAGATCACCCCGATGTGGCCCAGAGCCTGAACAACCTTGCAATTATATACGATTCCCAAGGTAGGCATGAAGAAGCGGAGACGTTCTACAGGAAGTCTCTGGCGATCAGGGAGAAGGCGTTTGGCACGGATCATCCAAAAGTGGCCGAGAGCCTGAACAACATTGCGACTATGTACGATTCCCAAGGCAGGCATGAAGAAGCAGAGGAGTTATACAAACGATCAACTGTGATCTGGGAGAAGGCAGGCGGGGAAGATTATCTCAATTTGACCAAAAGCCTAAACAACCTCGGGTCTATGTACTACGATCAAAAGAAATACGCCCAGGCCGAACCTCTCTTCACACGCGCACTGGCAGTCAGTGAGAAAACACTCAGGCCCAATCATCCTGATGTGGCCATAAGCCTGCACAACCTCTCGGTGCTGTACGAATCCCAGGGCAAGTACTCAGAGGCCGAGCCACTCGCCAAACGCGCACTGGAAATCAGAAAGGAATCATTCGGCCCGGAACATCCAGATGTAATTGCGAGCCTGTACAACCTCGCAGTGCTATACAAATCCCAAGGCAGGTACGCAGAAGCCGAAACACTATATAAACAGGTACTGGCAATTAGGGAAAAGTCACTCGCTCCGAATCATCCCGATCTGGCTATGACCCTGCACAGCCTTGCGCTTCTGTACGATTCCCAAGACAAATACGACGAGGCTGAGCCTCTATCCAAACGGGTACTCGAGATTAATGAGAAAAACTACGGACCGGAGCATCAAAAAGTAGCCTCAAGTTTGCACACCCTCGCGGACCTGTATAAAGACCAAGGAAAGTACGCTGATGCTGAACCTCTACTTAAACGCTCATTGGCGATTAATGAGAAGATCTTCGGACCGGAGCATCAAGAGGTGGCCTCAATCCTAAACTGTCTCACGAATCTGTATAAAGACCAGCGCAAATATGCAGATGCCGAACCGCTCCTCAAACGTGCACTTGCGATCTGGGAGAAGTCTCTAGATCCGGATCATCCCGACATGGCGAAAGGACTGACCAAACTCGGGGAGTTGTACTATTTCCAAGGGCAGTACGCACTGGCCGAACCGCTGTACAGGCGCGCACTGGCAATCTGGGGGAAAAAACTCGACACGGATGATCCAAAGGTAACCGTAACCATAACCGACCTCGCAGCATTGTACTACGACCAAGGCAAATATGCGGAAGCAGAGCCTCTATACAAGCGCGCACTGGAGATTAATGAAAAAGTTCTCTCCCCAGAGAATCCCGATGTGGGCACTAACCTGCACAACCTAGCGTCACTATACTACTGCCAAGGCAAGTATTCTGAAGCAGAGCCTCTATACAGGCGCGCACTGGCAATCTGGGAAAAAGCCCTCGGTCCGGAACATCCAAAAGTGGAAGCAGTCCTTAACGGCCTCGCACTTCTATACAAAGTCCAAAGGCAGTACGCACTGGCCGAGCCACTATACACACGCTCGCTTGGGATTAGGGAGAAGTCCATTGGTCCAGATCATCCCGACGTGGCGGAAATCCTGAACGTCCTCGCAGTATTGTATTACGCCCAAGGCAAATATGCGGAAGCCGAGCCTCAATACAAGCGCGCACTGGCAATCTGGAGAAATGCCCTCGGTCCGGAGCATCCAAAAGTGGCTATGGCTCTGTACAGCCTCGCGGAACTGTATAAAATCCAAGGCCGGTATGCACAGGCCGAACCCTTTTCCAGACGCTCTCTAGCGATTAGGGAGAAGGCACTCGGTCCGGAGCATCCCGATGTGGCCGTAAGCCTGAACATGCTCGGTGCTCTGTGCTATTTCCAGGGTCAATATGCACAAGCCGAACCTCTGTACAAGCGTGCTCTGGTGATTAATGAAAAATCTCTCGGACTGGAGCATCCCAACGTGTCCATGAACCTTAGCAATCTCGCGAGTCTGTATAGACTCCAAAGCCATTATGCGCAGGCTGAGCCTCTCTTCAAGCGCGCACTTGCAATCAGGGAAAAGGCACTCGGCCCGGAGCATCCCGACGTGGTCAATAGCCTGTACGACCTCGCGAGTATTTACTACACCCAAGGACAATACGCGAAGGCCAAGCCACTCTACAAGCACGCGCTGGAGATATTGGAGAAGACCTTTGGATCTGATCATCCCAAAGTGGCGGAGAGTCTGAATGCCCTCGCAGCATTGTACTACGCCCAAGGCAAGTTTGCGGAAGCAGAGCCTCTATACAAGCGCGCACTGGGGATATGGGAGAAATCCCTCGGGCCGAATCATCCCAATGTGGCCGCAGTCCTTGTGAATTTGGCTGCCCTATATCGGAAAACCGGACGGAAAGAGGCCGCGGCAGAACTCGAAAAGAGAGTAACCGCCATCGGTGCAATGAAACAATGAAAAACACTGCCATGCCAATGACTTGATTAATTATGATTCCAGCCCCCGACCACTTCGTTCACAGTGCATAGGAATAATATTTCGTACAGGCATGCTCCCCCTTTGACTTTAAGGCTTGTTCAAAATCATTCAGCAAAAGTCTGAAAAGGTTATCGGAGTGCATCATTTTGTGAAATTTACGTTCCAATTGAATCACTCCTCTTTGACTCCTTACGATACCACTTAGAACCTTGCGGTTTGCACCTTGATATTTTCTGGGTTCCGCCGTATCCTATGATTTGTGTTTAAAAGTGCAGAAGAACCAAAAACTGCGGCCACCGCATCAGGCCGCTGAATTCTGAGTCCATAAAACGATATTTTAAATTAAGCATAAACTCTATAACAAAGACAAGAGGTGTTGGAATGATTCTCCCTAAGTATTCGATGGGCATAGGTGACAGGTTCGCGCATCAGGGCAAAGCCCAGTTAAAAGCATTCACAAAGGCGAAAATAGCAGGAGTGGAAATCGCTCCAGTCTGGAACAAATCTAACCGCGAACACCAGATCATCCATACGGTGCCGGGAGATGTCAGGCAGGAATCCGATGCCGCAGTGAAAGCACTCGGCTGGAAAAACCCCTACTTTGTCGATGCCGACCACATCAGCCTCAAAAATGTAGACGGATTCATTGCCGCAAGCGATTTCTTCACTCTGGATGTCGCTGACTTCACAGGCAAGTCCGCCGATGACAAAAGCATAAAGGCTTTTGTTGACAAGCACGGCTCTTATGCCAGGAAACTGGACATTCCCGGAACAGGTGAAACCTTTGACATCACAAAAGAAGCTCTTGAGAAAATCGCACGGAAATATCTCCTTGCGGTCCAGGAAGCCGGAAAAATATACAGGAAGGTCGAATCCGTCAAAGGCAAAGATAATTTTGTAACCGAAGTGTCAATGGATGAAACCGACATGCCGCAGACACCGGTAGAGCTCTTCTTCATTCTCGCGGCAATATCCGATGAGAAGATTCCTGCACAGACAATCGCCCCTAAATTCACAGGCCGCTTCAATAAGGGCGTTGACTACGTCGGCGATGTTGCCCAGTTCGAGAAGGAATTCAACCAGGACCTCGCAGTGATCGCGTTTGCCGTAAAAGAATTCGGCCTTCCGAAAAACCTCAAACTCAGCGTCCATTCCGGAAGCGATAAATTCTCCATATACGCCCCGATCAGGAAAGCACTGGCAAAACACAATGCCGGCCTCCACATCAAGACCGCAGGAACAACTTGGTTGGAAGAAGTCATCGGCCTTGCACAGGCCGGAGGCGAAGGACTCGAAATCGCAAAGCAGATCTACATAAACGCGCTCGGAAGATTTGACGAACTTTGCGGACCATATGCAACCGTCATTGACATCAAGAAAGACAAGCTCCCTTCTGTTGAGGAAGTCAAGACGTGGAATTCTGCGAAGTTCGCAGAAACACTTCGCCACAACCAGTCGTGCCCCAACTACAACCCCAACTTCCGCCAGCTGATTCATGTCGGCTACAAGGTCGCGGTTGAAATGGGCGACAGATATTACAAGGCCCTGGAGCAATATGAAGAGATCATTGGCGACAATGTTTCCGAAAACGTCTTTGACCGCCACCTGAAACCG
Source organism: uncultured Victivallis sp. (assembly GCA_964540865.1). Classification (GTDB taxonomy): domain Bacteria; phylum Verrucomicrobiota; class Lentisphaeria; order Victivallales; family GWF2-50-93; genus GWF2-50-93. The sequence goes on along the minus strand of CAZION010000018.1, from coordinate 40,434 downwards.
GTATTCCTGGGTTAAGGGCTCGGTTAAAAATAACTTGGGCATTTGACGGGAGATACAGGCGTTTGTATTTTAGGCGCAAGCCCTGAGTTCGCCGCGGCGAATGAAGGGCGAAGCAACGCAGAAGACAAATGCTTGGATTCCCGTCCCAAGTGGCTGGCGTTCTTACGACCGCTTACCACGTTGCTCAATCGTCAAATATCTTAAGATATGCTCCTCTTTCGCACCATGATAATCAATTCGGAATATTCGCCAGCAAATGTGCAATTTATTTTTAATGGAGCCCTAATGGAATCAATCAGGGAAATATATAAAATCGGAAACGGGCCTTCATCCAGTCACACGATGGGCCCTAAATTTGCCGCCGAGAGATTCAAGAAGGAAAATTCCAAAACAGGGAAATTCAGAGTCACCCTTTACGGCAGCCTTGCCGCTACAGGCAAAGGACATCTTACCGATAAGGCGATAACTGATGTCTTAAAGCCTGCAACTGTCGATTTCATATGGAAGCCGGAAACAGTTCTTGAAACCCACCCCAATGGAATGCTGTTCGAGGCTTTTTCTGAAAATGAAAAACTCATCTCAAGCAAACATTATTACAGTGTCGGCGGCGGCACAATCATTTCCGAAGATGAAAAAATAGAAGTAAAGTCAGTATATAAACACACCAAGATGAGTGAAATCCTTAAGTGGTGCAGTGAAAGCGGGCAGCCTGTCTGGAAATACGTTGTTGATGCCGAGGGCGTTTCAATACTGCAATATCTTGCTGAAGTCTGGAAGGCGATGAAGGAAACCCTGGACCGCGGCCTGAACACCGAGGGTGTGCTTCCTGGAGAACTCAGGCTCGAAAGAAAGGCCCGCTCATTCTATTACAAGGCGAGGAGAAATGATCCTGCATCCCAGAAGACCGGATTCCTTTCCGCCTACGCCATCGCCATCGCCGAAGAAAATGCGGCAGGAGGAATTGTCGTGACAGCGCCTACCTGCGGTTCGTGTGGCGTCCTCCCATCAGTACTTAAAAGCCTGCAGGAGATTTATAATTTCTCAGATGATGATATACTGAAAGCTCTAGCGACTGCGGGACTTGTCGGCAACATGATTAAGACAAACGCCTCAATTTCAGGTGCGGAAGTGGGATGCCAGGGCGAGATCGGCGCGGCGTGCGCAATGAGTGCGGCCGCAGCTGCCCAACTGCTCGGTGGAAGTGCATTCCAAGTAGAATATGCCGCAGAAATGGGAATGGAGCATCATCTGGGACTCACCTGCGACCCGGTGATGGGCCTTGTTCAAATCCCATGCATCGAAAGAAACGCCTTTGCGGCCGCCAGGGCGATGACCTGCGCCGAATATGCGCTGCTTTCCGACGGGCGCCACAGGATTTCCTTCGACGAGGTTGTCGAAACAATGCGCCTCACAGGACACGACCTGAAAAGCTCCTACCGCGAAACGTCAATGGGCGGACTGGCAAAACTCGGTTGCATAAACCACAAAACTTCAGTTAATACCTGAAAAATCACAGTATGAAAGTACAGGTTGCAAAACCACATCTCTTATACCAGGATGTCTGAGATCTCTAGCCGTTTATCTCCTAGCCTTTCGTTGGCTTCGTTCAATTTCTCCCGGCTACTGACCACACATACGGCCGAAAGGGGTTCGCTGGCTTCCAACACACGCAACATTGTCTCCTTGACCGACTCCGGAGTTGCCCGCAGCGAGGCGGCATAACGTGTTTCGCGCAGTTCGTCGCTATCACCGCGTATATGGCGCATCAGCGCCTTGGAAGTGGCGTCAGCAGGGCGAATAGGTGTTTCCACTTCCTTGGCGCTGCCTATAATCGTCCGGTCGATGTCGATCTGACTCCAATTCTGATCGGCAATGTATTTTCGCAGACCGTCGAACACCGTAAGTGTTTCGACAATATTCGGATCGCGGAAACTGTACAATTGGAACACTCCCAACATATCGTCATACGAGGCTTTGGCGCCATAGGCATTGCCTTTGAAACGGATTTCAGGCAGCAGATAATCAAAACTGGCAAGATATGCCCCCAGTTTGAAAAGGGGAACGTCGGGATGCGTCAGATGCGGCGCCGGCATGGCCTTTACACAATGACAGATCTTCATCTGTCCCGCCAATCCTTCACGCGGAGGAGTGATGTACGGCTGAAATGGAGGGACTGCGTCTGCGATTGGTTCCTGACGCCGACGCAAAGTCCAACTTTCCAGCTTCTTCGTGAGAGTACGGAAGACCGTATCGCTGCCAGTGAAGCTCACGGTCCAGCGGGCATGGCTGGCCAGAAAGTCCCGGATGCGTTCGACATTCTGCATGATCTCATCGGCACGCAGATCGAACTTGCCAGTCAGATCTTCGATGAAACGCAGGGCGTCTGGACTGATAAAAAGGTGTTCCAAAGCGGCGGCTGGGCTGAGACCGCGGACGGCCTGACGACCGGCAGTGGCAATCCCATTATTGACAAGCGTAGTACGATATGAAGTACGTGTTTGTGTCATGACATCACACAAACGGGTACCGTCGCGCGGATCCACGGAAAAAATCAAGTCACCTAAAAGTCCCAGCGCATTCTCAGCCTGACTGTCAAGGGTCTTGAATCCAAAGCGGTACCGGCGCAGGTTTCCGGCCGGATTGGCCGCATGGCACCAAGCATTGGCTCTCGACCACAGACCTCCAGTACAGGCCGCCCGACGTTCCGCGATGCGGGAGAAGTCCTGCCCAACTATACCCATCTTAGAGATAGCTTCATTAAATCGTGGAATCCAGCGGTACAGTTCGACCGGCAAACCGGCCAGATCCATATCGATCTCCAGATAATTTATACCGTTTGCGAATACATCGTTGCGTAACACTGTCATGCCGGCAACTTGTCCGACCTGAGTAGGGATGCGTCGCGGTTTGGCTGGTAAGTCCTTTGTCTTGAGTTGTGGCAGTGTGGCCAACACTTCCGGCGAGTTGGGAACTCCCTGCATTGCTGACAGGGCGGCTGCGGATTTCGCAATGGCGGCAATCTGTTTGTCGCTCAGGCGGGCACGCTGTTCAGCCATTCGTGCTGCAAATGAGGCATCGGCGCGAGCTTGGGCTTCACGGTCTGGACGAAGCACGACGCGCAGGCGATGAGGATTTTTCAGCAAGCCGTCCCGAATGAGGAGGTTGAATCTTTGAGGCTCTTTGATGTACCGGGAGTGACATGCATCAAGACGCTCACTTGCGTTCAGGAAGATCAACGGATCACCGTTGTAAGGCCAGGCATCGTTGACCGCAAAAAGCATATGCAGCGGAAAATCAGTTTTCACTTCCAGGGTTTCATAGGCAAGTTGCTGGAAGGCCGCTTCAACGCGATCGGAAGCGAATGGTTCTACTGCGAGCCGTTCTAAAGTATCAAGAACCACGCGTTCAAAGGCGCCCGCCCGAGCCGGTTCGCTTCCTTTGAGGCCAACATGGAATTCCTCTTCGTAGGCACCACCCCATGCGCCTGCGAAAAATACATCGGCACCGAGTTTGGAATCAATGAGCGCTTTCTTCAATGGCGCCGCCTCATTACCGAGCAGCAGGGTGGAAAGAACCTTCCAATCTGCAACTGTCGCCGGGTCGAGCATGTCGCCGACAATCCAGTTGAGTGTGAAAAAGGTGCGTGCGGTTAGATCTTCATTGGTGCCGATGGGGTAGTTCTTCTCGATGCGCCTCGGCTCGGTCCAGCGTGGCTGGCGCTGTGTGGCAACATGCACATCACGACACTCGAATTCGTTCAGCACCGGTGCCAGGAAACGCAGATGTTCAGCAGTCGGGATGTCTCCATATATGAAAAAGAGTCCGTTGCTGGGATGATACAGCTTGCGGTGAAAATCCAGGAACTGCGCGTAAGTCAGGTCTGGAATGTGTTCAGGGTCACCGCCCGAGTCGTGCCCGAGAGGCGTGTCTGGAAAGAGCCCACATTCAGTCAGTTGGCGTATCAGCCGCTCCGGGGTGGACGACGCTCCCTTCATCTCGCTGTAGACAATACCCGACACCTTGAGCGGTGAGTTAAGATCTGTGTTGTTCTCCAACGTCAGATGATGCCCCTCGCGGCGGAAAATGTCATCCGTCAGCAGTGGGTGGAAGACAGCGTCGAGATATACCTCCGCGAGATTGAAAAAATCCTTCTTCACATTACTGGCTATCGGATAGACCGTGTACGCCTGTGAAGTCATGGCGTTTATGAACGTCGCCATACTCATCTTGACCATCTCGAAAAACGGGTCGCGCACCGGGAATTTCTTCGAACCGCCGAGCACGGCGTGTTCCAAGATATGCGGGACTCCAGTGTCGTCTGGCGGCGGGGTCGGAAACGTAACGGCGAAACAGTTCTCGTTATCGGATGGAGTGAAAATGTGCAGTATCCGCGCGCCTGACTTTCGGTGCGTGGCTCGAATCGCAGTCGCACGCAGTTCTGGAAGTGGAGTGATTTGATCAATATGAAATCCGGCAACAGTTTGTCCAACGCACAAGTTGTTCTGGACATTTGTCGTATTTGGAACCTGTTTCATATCATCCTCCAGTTCTTGATGAACCTAATTCTGGATTTGATGGAATTCAATATGAGCCGATTGCAAAACTGACTAATTTATGTAACTCTAGTAATCCCCTTCCTAGGCTAGCTACAAAGGGAGCAGAGAAAGGAAAATAATTTGCCTGAGCAGGTATGAGAATACTATTTTTCCCTTTGAGCACTCTGCGTCTTAATCTCAGCGTTCTCTGCGGTAAAGGCATTGAATCCTAACCGCAAAGATCGCAAAGTGAAAACGCAAAGTTCGCAGAGTTTTTAAGAGATGGCGGATACCGGGCCATTATTAATTCTACAATTACATCAATCAATCTTCTATCCGCTTCTTGCCGGCTTGTTAATCCTGCAATCCTGTCTATTATAATATTTTCCGATCGAAATAAATTAAGGCGTCAATGAAAATAGCGCGTATCATACTCGGCCTGTCTCTGGACAAGGCCTTTGATTATCTGATTCCTCCGGAGCTTGAATCACAGGTCCACACGGGAATCCAGGTTTACATACCTTTCGGCAAAAGCCAGAGGCGCGGCTATGTGGTTGGAGTAAAAGACGAATCCTCATATCCTGTCGACAAACTCAAGAAAATAGACAGCGTCTGCGAAGTCCACCCGAAAATTCCAGACAATCTCCTGAAGCTGGGCAAGTGGATTTCCGAATACTACTGCTGTTCGCAGGAGCAGGCTGTCCGCGCGCTTCTCCCGAGCGCCGTCCGCAGCGGGAAAATCAAACGGAAGAACATCAAGCTCTACTATCTTGTTTCCCCCGAGGAGGCGCAGAAGTATATTTTTGAAAAAGGGAAGAAGCACCCGGCGCGGGTGAAGATACTTCAGATTCTTCTTCAACATCCCGGCACATCGTTTGAGTTCATGAAAAGGGAAACCGGAGCAGGTAGGAGCGTGATTACATCTCTCTTGAAGGAGAAAATCATCCTTGAGGAGAACAAGGAGGTTTACCGGGATCCTTTTGCAGGTGCGGAATTCGTGCAGTCATGCGCTCCGGAACTCACGGATGAACAGAAAACCTCAGTATCCAAAATAAACGAAATGATGTCATCTAAGTCCCAAAAGCCGCACACACTCCTGCTCTACGGCGTAACCGGCAGCGGAAAAACCGAAATATATCTGCAGGCGATATCTACTGCATTGGCCGAGGAGAAGGATTCAATTGTACTTGTCCCTGAAATTTCACTCACTCCGCAGACGATTGAACGCTTCCGTTCACGTTTCGGAGACATGGTGAGTGTGCTCCACAGCTCGCTGAGCGACGGTGAAAGGTTTGACGAGTGGACGCGGATCCATCGCGGACAGGTGAAGATCGTGGTCGGTGCGAGATCCGCACTTTTTGCACCCTTCAATAAACTCGGGCTCATCATTGTCGACGAGGAACACGAGAACTCATACAAGCAGGACGAGGCGCCGCGATATCACGCCAGAGATGTCGCCGTAATGCGCGGCTACATGGAAAAAGCGGTTGTCATCCTAGGTTCGGCAACACCTTCCTTCGAATCGTACAACAATGCGATTACCGGAAAATATGCGATGACGATCCTTACAAAAAGGGTTGACCACTGCGTAATGCCGAAAATCAGGATTGTCGACATGCACGTAGAAGCCCTCAAAAGCGAAGGAAAGATCTTTTCAGGAGAGCTTGTCACCGAGATCCGGAACCGGCTTGAACGCGCGGAGCAGACCATAATTTTCCTGAACCGCAAAGGGTTTGCAACAAAAATGGTCTGTCAGAAATGCGGTTTCGTCGCCACCTGTTCCGAATGCTCAGTGACATACACATATTCCAGAAAGAGGGAGAGCCTGTCATGCCACCTCTGCGGCGCAGTTATTCCGGCACATAAAAGCTGTCCGGACTGCAAGGATGAAAAAATCCGCTACAGTGGGATAGGCACTGAAAAAATCGAATCAATATGCGCCGGACTTTTCCCCTATGCCGGAATTGCAAGGATGGATTCGGATACAATGACCTACAAGAATTCCTATGAGAAGGTCCTCCGCGAATTCCGCAAAGGCAAAATCGACATACTCATAGGAACCCAGATGATTGCCAAAGGCCTGGATTTCCCGAACGTCACACTTGTCGGCATAATCAACGCTGACCTCAGTCTCCATATCCCCGATTTCAGGGCCGAAGAACGCACATTCCAGCTTCTCACCCAGGTTGCGGGGCGATCGGGCCGAGGCGACGTGCCGGGAGAGGTGCTGATTCAGACATACACCCCTCAGAACATCGCAATTCAATGCGCAAAAACAAACGATTTCTTCAAATTCTACAATGAACAGATCGTAGTAAGGAAGACGCTCAACTTCCCGCCTTGCGCCCACATCATAGCCGTCCATTTCCGCGGCCCAGACGAGGCTCAGGTTGCGAGATTTGCAGATGAGTTCCTGAACAAACTCCGTCCATCAATAAACCCAGGGATCAAGATAGGCGGCCCCATCGCCTCGCCTGTCTCAAAAGTCAAAAGCAAGTTCCGATACATGATTATTTTCCGGGGTGAACGCATGAAGGAATTCAGGGAGGCGTTACGCGAGCAGATTCTTCACACAAAACGCACGAAGGATATCGAAGTCTACGCCGATGTCGACGCTGTCAACATGATGTAAAATTCATAATTTTGACCGGGGCGGTCAAAATTCTGAATATATATTAGAAATATTGCAAACTTTGATTTATATAGCAAATTATAGGACTAATTAAAATCATGATGACTATGCAGGGATTTTACCAGGCATAATTTATATGAACAATACATAAGCAGGGAAGATTGGACATGAAAAAAGACATTATCAGGATATTGAGGGAGAACGCTAGGCTTTCAGCGAAAGAAATAGCCGTACGGATCGGCAAAGATGAAAAGGAAGTCGCCGATGCGATAAAAAGCCTTGAAGACGACGGCTCAATAAAAGGTTATCAGGCGATCATAGTCGAATCAATCCTCCCTGAATTGACAGTTAAGGCGATCATCCAGGTGAAGGTGCGTCCTGAACGCGAAGGCGGATTTGACAGGATAGCGAAACGCCTCTGCAGATTCCCGGAAGTCTCATCACTCTACCTTGTGTCCGGAGGCTACGATCTCGGCCTTGAAGTCGACGGGAAAACCCTCCAGGAAGTGGCTACTTTCGTTTCCAGCAAGCTCGCCACAATCGAAGGTATCATCTCTACAGAGACTCACTTCCTCCTGAAGAAATACAAGGTCGCCGGAAGGATCCTGGAGGACGATGACAATTATGAGAGACTGAAAGTCAGTCCGTAGCGGACTGACTAAATTCCAAACTCCAAAAACCAAAGTTCAAACAAGTCCCAATAACTAAATTTCAAATAAAGACACAATATGGAAAACAAGAGTTTTGAAGATTTGGAACTTAGAACATTTAAGTTTGCTCAACTGGTAAGAGCGTTTATTAAAAGTCTACCAAAAACAATAGCAAACATTGAAGACATAAGGCAATTGGTTAGATCTTCTGGTTCTGTTGCGGCGAATTATATTGAAGCGAATGAAGCGTTGAGCAAAAAAGATTTTGCAATGAGAATCAAGATATCCAGAAAGGAAGCAAAAGAATCGAGGATGTGGCTGAAACTAATTGAAGTCACAAATAAGGAACAGGAAACAGAAAGACAATTCTTAATTCAGGAAGCAACTGAATTCATAAAGATATTTTCTTCCATAGTTTCTAAATGCTCCTAATACGGCTTGTGATTTTCAGCCTTTTTCTTGTTTACATCTTGGAATCTGAATTTTAGAATTTGTTTGGATTTTGTCTTTTAGAGCTTGGAGTTTGAAATCTGGAGCTTGTTTGGAGCTTGGAGTTTGGAGCTTGGAATTTATTTTTTAATACTTTAAGGAACTACAGTGAATAAAATTATGAAAAATCGTGTTGCTGAACATATCGCTGTCCTGCCGAAGAGCGGGATACGCGATTTCTTTGAACTTGTAAACTCGATGGGGAGCGATGTCATCTCACTCGGAATCGGCGAACCCGACTTCGTCACACCCTGGCATATCAGGGAATCTGTGATATTCGCAATGGAAAAGGGGCACACAAGCTATACTTCAAATCTCGGACTTCTTTCGCTGAGAAAAGAAATATCCCTATATGTCGAAAAATATTACAATGTCAAATATGACCCGAAGACTGAATGCATTATAACTGTGGGAGTAAGCGAAGCGCTCGACCTCATTTTCCGCGCCATAATCACTCCCGGTGACGAGATTATCTACCATGAACCCTGCTATGTCTCATATTCCCCTGAAATCAGGATGGCACATGGAGTCCCGGTCCCAGTGGTGACAAAAGAAAAAAACCAGTTCGCCCTAGATCCGAAGGATTTTGAAAAAGCCATAACACCTAAAACCAAGGCCATACTCCTCAATTTCCCGTGCAATCCGACCGGTGCATCCCTCACTCCGGAAAATGTCCATGAAATTGCGAAGATCGCAATCAAACACGATCTCATTGTCCTAACCGATGAAATATATTCGGAACTCACTTATGACGGGGAGCATCTTTCAATTGCCTCCATTCCGGGAATGAAGGAAAGGACAATTTTCCTCCACGGCTTTTCAAAAGCCTATGCCATGACAGGTTTCCGCATGGGATATGCGTGCGGACCTGCGGATCTGATCGATGCAATGATGAAAATCCACCAGTATTCCATGCTCTGCGCTTCCATTATCGCACAGGAAGCCGCTGTCGAAGCACTTCAGCACGGCAGAAACGAAATGAAAAAAATGAAGACAGAATACTGCCGGCGCCGGAATCTGATTGTCAAAAGACTTAACGAGATCGGGCTGACATGTGTCATGCCGAAGGGCGCTTTCTACGCATTCCCGAATATCACATCGAGCGGACTGAGTTCAAAGGAATTCGCCACACGCCTTCTCAAGGAGGAGAAAGTTGCGGTTGTTCCAGGAACAGCGTTCAGCGAATTCGGCGAAGGATACGTCCGTTGCGCATATGCCGCATCTTTCGAGGATATCGAAGAGGCCATGAACCGGATCGAGAAGTTCGTGCAGAAAATAAAATGAGCTGACACTAATTTTACAAGTGAATCTTCACTGGTTATATATATTTTTCAGAAAACGGACTTTCCTTGAAAAATATATATTGGATAAACGGAAGTTGCGTCTCCACTACAAATCTGGGCTGTAGCCGCGTCACTCTGTTGACGCGTTCATTTTTCGATTAACACAATTCGAGCCAGTTCCCATTGACAACATCCAGCCACCCCTCTGATTCGCCCTGCCAAAGTTATCCGGCTAAGTAACTCAGGTCTATCTGACCTGAGATTCGCGGGTCAGATAGACCCGCGCTACTCTCAATTAATCCTTAACTCCATCAGTGTTTCGCTTGCGGCTTCTGATCCACTACCAGATAAGGTTGCAACTGGTAGGGTTTTGATGCTATTCTCGTGTCATTCCACTGGTAAAAACACCTTTCAAGGGAATTGCAGAAATAGCCGTCCTGCCAGTGGTCCGAGGTGTCATACGAATCCGCGAAAATCAGTATGTCATCCCCGATGAACGGCGTGCCGTTATTATCGTAGCCGATTATGAGCATCCAATGGCCTCCCCAATCTCCACACTCGACCATGATTGGCCTCCCTGACCTGAGATGGGAGGTCAGCCATTTGCGGGGGAAGCGGGGTCAAACATACTTATTCATGCTTATGCATTTGAATTCCTTCGCTTACAACATATTGTGAACGCTGAGTTATTGGGAAAATTTTCAGATTTAAGGACATAGTGTTATGGCCAGACCATTGAGGATTGAATATCCGGAGGCGTGTTACCATGTCGTCAACCGGGGAAACCGCAGAGAACAAGTATTTAGCGGAGAAGATGACTATTTGCTTTTCCTTGTAAAACTTGCGGAATATGCGGATTTGTTCGATGTCGAGATCCAATCGTATTGCCTCATGCCTAATCATTATCATCTCCAATTGAAGACCCTCCAAGGAAATCTCGGAAAGTTCATGCAGTCGTTCAATACCTCCTATACGCTGTCCATGAATCGCAAATACTCCAAAAGCGGTCACCTGTTCCAGGGCAGATACAAGGCGCAGATTGTGCAGACGGAACTCTACAGGAACAAACTTTCCCGATACATTCATCTGAATCCGGTCAAGCTGGAATCATTAAAAGGAAAGGCTTTGGCAGATCTTAAAGCAAAACTGCGGGATTACCGCTGGTCAAGCTTCCGCACTTATATTGGCTTGGAAAGAAAACCCAAATGGCTTAACCGGAACAATGTCCTTTCAAGCTGGGGAGGTTCCCAGCCAGAAAAAGTCCGGAACTACCAGAGATATGTTGAAGAAGGCCTCCTCGCCGACAACAATGCCGACTTGACTCCAAGTGAAATATTCAACATCATTGGAACGGAATCTTTCAAGGAAATGATTATAAGGAAATATCTGATTCGAGACATAAAGGACATTAATCCGAAGGAGCAGCCAGAGCTGGCAAGGATAAACACTCCGGCTCCGGAGGATATAATTGACGCTGTTAAAATATATTTCAATCTTGACAGCGAGAACAGAATCATTCACAGGAAGGGCGCTGAGCCGAAGTGCCGGAGAATCGCCATCTATCTGTCTTCCAAGCACTGCAGGAGAAATAATTCATTGTCGGAACTTGCAGGAAGATATGGAATTACCCTAAATGGATTGTCAGCCGCCGTCACCAGATTCAAGGCCGAATTGGTTGGAGGCAAAAAACTGGACAAGGAACTACAGGGAATAGAAGATATCATAAGCGCAAATAAGTATGTTTGACCCCGTTTCCCCACCATAGCCGACTGTCTGATTGCCGCCTCAGCAATTGCCAGCAACGCAAAACTGAAGACACTGAATGTCAAACACTTCCCGATGTTCAAGAATCTCGATGCGGCTTATACAAAGGGCTGAATTCAAGGATATTTAAATCCGTATTCAAATCTTTGAATCCGGAAATTTTATTGTTGTCGGAGTACACTGAGTGAGGCGGATGCCTGCTTATGGCATAATTTCATATTGATTTAATCTTGCCATGGCAATATTTGATATATATATAATAATGCCTTGAACTCGCCGCCTGTCCACGCTATATTGTCCGCAAAGGAGCTCTCATGATTGTAAGAAATTTGTCAAGTACCGCCTTCTCCGACGACTTTGGGAGGCAGATGCGTTTCATAACTGGACCAAGGCAATCAGGAAAAACCACTATTGCAAAACAGTTCCTGTCCTCAACTGGCTGCGAAAACCTATATTACAATTGGGACAACCGTAAAATCCGGGACAGATATTTTTCTGACAATCATTTTTTCTCCTCAGACATCTACAATGTAACTCCTATTGGGAAGAAGCGCTGGATTTGCATGGATGAAATCCATAAATATCCGAAATGGAAAAACGTATTGAAGGACTTTTTCGATTCTTTCGGAGATGAACATGGATTCATAGTGACAGGCTCCGCAAAGCTTGATATGATGCGCAAAAGCGGAGACAGCCTTGCAGGCAGATATTTTTCCTTCCACCTAAACCCAATTGTACTCTCAGAACTGTTGAACACAAGATCAGCTTTTTCCAATAAAGTGAAGGCCCTGGATTTCATAGGGCAAAAGCTTGACTCGGTCAGATATCATGAGGATGCGATTGCCTCGCTTCTCAAGTTCAGCGGTTTTCCGGAACCATTGCTCGCCGCGAACGAACGGTTTTTCAACAAATGGCATTCCGATTACTTTGAACGCATCCTCAGGGAGGATTTAAGGGATCTGGCAGATGTAGAGGAGCTTGAAAACCTTGCAAAAGTAATGTCCCTCCTTCCAGAAAGGATATCCTCGCCTCTTTCAATCAATTCAATTGCAACCGACGTCAAATGCGCATTTGCCACGGCGGCAAATTACATAAAGGCCCTTGAACTGGGGTATCTGATATTCAGGATCTCCCCTTATAACAGGAAGATTGCAAGGGCGATAAAAAAGGAAACCAAGGCATATTTCTATGACTGGACAAGGATACCCGATCCCTCAAAAAGATTTGAAAACTACATCGCGGTTGAACTGAAGGCATTGGTTGATTCCTGGTCAGATTCCGGACATGGAAAATTCTCATTGAATTTCATTCGGGACAGGGATGGGAAAGAAACTGATTTTTTGATTCTCAATGATGACAAGCCATGGCTTATGATTGAAGCCAAGCAGTCTCGTTCCGAAATAGAACACCATCACAGCAGAAACAGGGAAGCCCTGGGAGGAATCCCGTTTATCCAAGTTGTAAGGCAGGATGGAATTGCCGAAAAAATAGGTGAATCACTTTTCCAAATCTCCGCATCAAGATTCTTAGCCTAGACAGATGGAAGTGGGTAACCGTTAAGCTGGGCGGATTGAGGTCAGAAGTTTTTTTAAACTACAAAAGCATGTTTGGCTTTCCGTGTCCGCCATAGCATCTTTGCGAAGGGGGAAGCCCGACAATTCTTAAATAGGCGGGTTAAAACCCTCCTTACTTATAAAGAAAAGAATACAGCTTAACGGTTCGTAAGCGGTGAGGAAACAAGGAAGTATAACTCCATTTGACAGGATAAATGGATTATGAAGAAAAAACCCGTAAAAACTTCGCAATCCCTCGATCTGTGCAGAGCAGCTTGATTTATTCACCACCCCCCGCTATTCATACTCAGACATCAAAATTATAATTAGGGGCCACTTGAAGCAGATCATCAATTTATTATTATCGTTTGCGCCTTGGATTGCATTTCTGATCCTGTCAGGGCATTCGCTCTTGAGACTGGACATCGCACTTATTGTTGCGGCGCTCCTTGTCGTTGTGATGGCGATCACTGGACTGCACCGCGGTGCGGTGCTCTGGGCGGGTTATCTTTTCTTCGGTGCAGCTATAATCTTTGTTATTGTCCTGAAGAACATGTGGTTCATCAATCATCTGGGAATTCTCGCCAACGGCATGCTGTTCTCCACGGCATTTTTGGGAATGATGCTGGGAAAGCCGTTCACAGAAGATTACGCCCGCGATGAAACTCCACGGGAAATCTGGGAGACCGCGTCATTTGTGCGCGCCTGTTACTCGACCACTTCCGTCTGGTCGCTAGTGTTCCTGTTAAATCTGGCTTCCAGCTTTATTGCTTTTTATGATCACGAAGTACCGGGATGGTGCTTTTCCGTATTCAATTACAGCATGCTTGTCGCCGGTGTTGCCTATACCAGTGTCTACACAAAATACCTGCGCCGCCGGAGGGCGCAAAAGAACTGAACGACTGTAGAGGCACTTTGATACGGATATCCTTAAACGCTTTGTCACTTAAAATATGGAGTCATGCCGATGGAATATGAATTGAATACTGTCGAGGCACGGGTTTTGGGTTGCCTTATAGAGAAGCAGTTTACAACGCCTGATACATACCCGCTTACACTTAACTCCCTCACACTCGCCTGCAACCAGAAGTCCAACCGTGACCCGGTGATGGAAGTGGAGGAGCAGGTTGTCCTGCGGGCCCTGGACACTCTCCGCGACAAGAAGCTGATCGAGATGGTAAGCATGGCTGGAAGCCGGGTGATGAAGTACAAACATCAGGCAGAACGCGCACTTGTACTGGAACCTCCACCACTGGCACTGCTTTCCGAACTCCTGGTGCGAGGTCCGCAGACTGCCGGGGAGCTCAGGGGTCGAGCGGCACGCATGTGTCCTTTTGAAAACATTGAAGCGGTCGAACAGGTGCTGGGTATGCTGGCAACACGTAGTCCGGAACCACTGGTGGTGCTGCTGCCGCGTCAGCCGGGACGGAAAGAACCGCGTTATGCTCACCTGCTTTCCGGAATGTTGAAGCCTGAGGAACTCGCCGCCATGGCCTCAGGCCCGGCACCGGATAAAGCCCGGATCACCGTTCAGGCCGAAAACGAGCGTATAGAAAAACTTGAGGTGGAACTGGCCATGCTACGTCAGGATATGAGCACAGTTCAGGCGCAAGTCGCCGAAATCCGGAAATTGCTGGAGTAACAGCGAATATCCATCTCATGGTTTGAATGTTTTATTGTTGTTCCGCCGCCCTGCGGGGGTTGAAAATTATATTTTATTATTCATCCTCCCCACGCTTACCCGTCTTCGCCAAGGCTACGCCGGGCAGGCGCATGGGGCTTCCGCCTCCGCAAGGAAGCTTCGGCGTGACAAGACAACATGTCGCCCTCTTCGAGGGCTGAAATAAATAAAAAACAATTAGGAGATACCATGAAAGAAACCATAATGTCTTGGCAAGTATGGGCCCTATTGTCTGCGTTCTTTGCGGCGCTCACTGCGATACTCGCAAAAATCGGAATCCAGGGTGTCAATTCGGATTTCGCAACATTCATCAGGACAATCGTAATATTCTTCGCGATCGCCGGAATAATCTGCGTGACAGGACAGTTCCAGCGCCTGGATTCCATCTCCCCGAAATGCTATCTCTTCCTCATTCTTTCAGGACTCGCAACAGGAGCCTCGTGGATCTGCTATTTCCGCGCATTGAAAATCGGAAAAGCCTCTCTGGTCGCGCCATTGGACAAACTGAGCGTCGTGATGGTCGCCATACTCGGCTGCATTTTCCTGAGCGAGAAACTGGAGTTCAGGAACTGGGTCGGGATCTTCCTGATTGCCGTCGGAGCAGTCCTTGTGGGACTCAAGCGGACAGCAGCATAGTCATATTCCAAGCTCCAGGTCAAAACACAAAATCTATTTCGGCAGAAGCTTCACGAAATTTCCGTAATATATTTTTTCGAGAACCTTATTCCCAAGCTTCAAACCGCATCCGCACAACATCGCCCTGTCTGTTTCCAGGAAATCCCTGATCTTGTTTATGGTTTTGATACAGCAGTCAAGCTGTTCTTCGTGTGTGTTTTTCAAAGGTGGAGTGTTGTCGGTTCCGAAAATAAGCCGATCCTGATAGTTGATGAAAAACTCCCGCCACTCAACAGATTTACCAGTGAAATTATCGTACATCTCCCAGCCTGGTGTTATGTCAAAGGATACATTGTTCCATTTATCGAGAAACTTCGAGGCCCTTTTTATGTCAGCCGAAAGAAAATAGAAATGCGCAAATGCGATTTTAAGTTTCGGAAATTTTTCCAGGACAGCTTCCGCTTCCCTGTACAGCTGTTCTTTTTCCGAGAAGGTTCCGTCGCCCCAGAACCAGCCGCGCTTCTTTGAGATTTCAGGCTCCTTGTCCGGATCCCAGAACGTCTCCGGATCGGCGACATGCATAATTATCGGATATGATTTTTTTTCCATGTAGGAATAATATGAGTCGAATATGCTGGAATCGAGCGGAATCCCCAGCGCCTTCCTTGCGTTCGGCTTGCCTTCAAGCATCTTCATCCCGTCCGCACCGGCTTCAAAAAGTTTTCTCGCCTGCTCTGAAAAATCCACCTTTCCTTCACGGTATGATTTGTCGGTATAGTCAAGACCTCCGAACAGATAAACCTTATTTGGCATCTCCTTTTTCAGTTTAAAGGCTTCAGTGTTGTAGAAATGCTCACTGTGTGCAAGGGCTTTTGGAATCGAGGCGATGCCGATTGCGGAAAGTCCCGACTTCCCGATCAGCGCCTTTATGAAAACTCCGCAATCCTGCCCGGCATATGCGTGGAAATGACAATCAATTATTTTTCCGCTGTACATATAGAAACCCCATAAGTTGGATTTGAAAACAAACACAATATATATATAAATCACAAGCTAAAATATATCACCGCAACGGGCATTTTTCCAAGCATGAATTCTTGCGGCAGTCTTCCTTTGCCATCCGGACAAACAGTGCGTGAAATTCGTTGAATAGCTTAGGATCATTCGGAAGGTTGTCCATAAAAAACCGCCTGAGCTCATGGTAGTCTATATCATGGTCAATACCGAAATGTCTCGCCATAATTCTCTTGGTGTATGCGTCAATTACAAAAGTGGGCATATTGAAACTGTAGAGCATGATACTGTCGGCCGTTTCGGGACCTACCCCTTTGACATTCAGGATTGATTCCCTCCAGAAGGTCAGAGGTTTGCCTGCCGGGTGAAGCTTGTCGCTCCTCACATTCTCCAGCCACCAGTCGGTGACTGCCAGGAGCCTTTGGGCTTTGAGACGGAAATATCCGGATGGATGGATTGCGGATTCAAGTTCAGAAAGGTGCATGTTCCTGATTTTGACCGGACAGACGTTATTGCCCTTTTTCAGGTTTGAAATGGCTTTCTCGACATTGAGCCAGCTCGTGTTCTGCGTGAGGACCGCGCCGACACATATTTCCCACGGAGTCTCTCCGGGCCACCAGTGCTGCGGTCCGTAAGTTTCGTAAAGGAGTTCATACATCTTAAACAAATCTATTTTTTTCATGGAAGCTAAATCAAAGCCTGCGCCTTTAAAATTCATATAATCCGAACTATACTATTAAATGGTCCCTTTAAAATATAACAATAACTGGAAAAACCCATAAGATGAAGTTCCTCAGAATACTGAATATTTTCCTGATTGCAGCCTTTTGCGGCTGCTCTTCAACATATTATGACTCCAGGGCTGTGAAAAAAGCCCGGACATACGTTTTAGAAATGATGCCTGAACTTTCTGAAAAAGCCAAACACCGTGTAAAATACAGTCCGCCGCGACTCATGCAGAAAACAGTCCTTGTCAGAGAAGGTAGCCAGGCCAGTTCAAAAAAGGACGTTGTTCAGACTTGTGTTGTCTGGGCGAATCCAGATGTGGAAAACACATATATCGTGGTGTCCGGTGTTAGCGAAAGACGGCTTGATGACTGGTATCCAAGCAGACTTGTAATTAAATCGGGAGATGACTGGGAAATAGATGAACCAGTTAAAGAAGCAGTGAAAGAAACAGGTAAAAACAAATGAATAGCATGACAGGTTACGGTTTCAGCGAGCACAGATGCAGTTCCGGAGTCACTTTTTCGGTTGAAGTTTTCTCTGTAAACAAGAAAAATCTTGAACTCCGGGTTACTCTTCCCAAAGAGGCGCTCCAGCTTGAACCATTTGTAAGGCAGATAGCATCAAAAAGGCTCTCAAGAGGTTTTGTAACAATCCGGATCAACATAAAGGCTGAAGAATCCTTCCTGAAAGATTCTGTAAAAATAAATGAGGCTCTTGCCCATGTATATCTGAAGAAAATCAGAAATCTGCAGGAGAGAAATGACATCCCAGGCGAAATGGGGATCGCGGACATCATACGCCTTCCGGGCGTGATCGAAGACGATCTCGAAAGTTCTGAATTCATAAAAAAAGAAGAGGATCTCAATTTATCCGTCAATGCCGCCCTGGACAAGCTGATTGAAATGAGGACGCAGGAGGGAGAATCCCTCAAAAAAGATATTGAAGACAGGATTTCATTTCTTGAATCCATAGCAGTGAAAGTGAAACCGATGGCGGAGAAAATACCGGAACTCCAGAAAGAGCAGCTGATAAAGCGCCTGAATGAAAGCGGGCTTCAGATTGACTCCAGTGATGAGCGCCTCCTGCGCGAGCTTGTCATATTCTCCGATAAGAGCGACGTAACCGAGGAGCTCACAAGGCTTAAAAGCCATTTCAAGCAGTTCCGTGAATTCATGAATAAAAAAGAGCCGTGCGGAAGATCCCTTGATTTCCTGACACAGGAACTCCAGAGGGAAATCACCACCGTCGGAAACAAGGCCCTCCAGAGCGAAATCACCCCGTTAATCGTTGAATTTAAAACCGAACTAGAGAAGATCCGCGAACAAATCCAGAACATTGAATGACATAAGGAAGACAATCTATGAAACAGTGCCCGAACGACAATTTTGTGCCGAACACCGAGGCTTCTTATCTTGACGGTATTGTGAAAGACATCTGCGCGACATACGAGGACAAACGCGGGATAAACCATATAGAGGGCTTCAACCTGCCGAGCGAATCCGAAATACTGCAGATCGTGCAGGATCTGAATGAAGTCATCTTTCCCGGATATTCCGGACGCACAGCTCTCAACCTGAGAAGCGTCCATTACAATGTGGGAGTGACCATAACCAAAGTGTATGTCCAGCTTTCAGACCAGATTGCACGCTCGTTCAGGTACAACTGCGAGATGAACAACTGCAAGGACTGCAACATCCCTCAAATGGCGGATGAGGCTACGAGGCACCTCCTTGACAAACTGTCTGAAATACGGGAGACCATGAAGCTTGACGTGATCGCCGCGTTGGAGGGGGATCCAGCCGCAAGAAACCTGGACGAAATAGTCCTGAGCTATCCCGGAATAAAAGCGATAACCATCCAGAGAATCGCACATGAACTATACTGCAAAAACGTTCCCCTCATACCGAGGATGATGGGGGAGTACGCCCACAGGATAACCGGAATCGACATCCACCCCGGCGCTAAACTCGGAAAAAGCATGTTCATAGACCACGGTACCGGCGTAGTGATCGGAGAGACATCCGTAATCGGTGACAATGTGAAAATCTATCAGGGTGTAACCCTCGGCGCCCTCAGTTTCCCGAAAGACGCCTGCGGAAAAATAATCAAGGGCGCTAAACGCCATCCCACAATCGAGGACGACGTAACCATCTATTCAGGAGCCACAATACTCGGCAACATTGTCATCGGGAAAGGATCATTGATCGGTGGAAATGTCTGGCTGACGGAGAACGTGGACCCTGGAACAAAAGTTACAATCTCACCTCCAGACCTCAAGATAAAAACAGGGAATAAAAAACCAGGAGTACAAAATGCTTGATGAAAAAATGAAGAATTTGAAACTCTCTGCCGTCAGAGCTCTTGAGGAATACCTTGAAGTCAAGCAGAAAGAGAAAGTGCTTCTTATCTTTGACAACACCACTAAGGATATTGCAACGGCATTTGACTTGGCCGCAAAGGAACTTGGCCTGAAATTAACACTCCATGAAATCCCGCCTACGGGCGGTCATGCAAGGGAACCGGATGACAACACGGCCCAATTGATGAAAAAATATCCGGTCGTCATTGCTCCGACCAAATATTCCCTGACACATACAAAGGCCGCCATCAACGCTAGAAAAGAGGGTGCGAGAGTCGCAACGCTCCCGGGAATTAATTCCACAGTATTTGAAAAAGGCCTCAGGTCGGACCCGAAGAAACTCGAGATTGCGGGGCAGGCTTGGATGAACCTTCTAAACGGAAAACATAAAGTACGCGTTGTCACCGAGGCCGGAACCGATATAACTTTCCTTATCGGAAACTATCCGGTTTTCAACGACTGCGGCTGTTTCTTTGAAGCTGGCTTCGGAGGCAACCTTCCAGCCGGCGAAGTCTATCTAGCACCCAATCCCGGAACCGGACTTGGAAGCATTGTTGTTGACGGCACAATCGGAGGGCAGCCATGGGACAAGAATTCACCTCCTGCAAAAATCGTCATCGAAAACGGATCCATAAAAAAATTTGAAGGCGAACGCGGGCAGCTCCTGAAGGAAACCCTTGAAAAAGCAGGCCCAGGAGCATTGAAGATCGCGGAGTTCGGAATAGGTACCAACCTGCACCTTGAAATGACAGGAAACCTTCTTGGCGACGAAAAAGTCGTGGGGACAGTCCATTTCGCCTTTGGAAATAATATGAGCATGGGCGGAACCAATGATGTTCAGGTCCATATCGATTGCATTCTCATGCTCCCGGATGTCCTGATAGACAACAAACAGGTGATGAACCGCGGAAAATGGCTGATAAACAATTAAGGCGACTTCAGATTTTACGATTTTTCCAATTAACTATGAATGACTTCTCACATATAAAACCCCAGATTGAAGAAATAAGGCTGCGAATTTCGCAGTCTGCCTTAAGGCTCGGAAGGAAACCAGATGAAGTAAAACTTGTCGCGGTAAGCAAGACATTCCCGGTTGAAGCTGTCATTGAAGCTTACAATGCAGGACAAAGACTTTTCGGGGAAAACCGTGTTCAGGAAATGACCTCAAAATTCAGTTCCCTCCCTTCTGATATCGAATGGCATCTAATCGGACACCTACAAAGCAACAAAGTCGCAGGTGCGGTCAAAATGACAAGTGTGATCCATGCGGTTGATTCGGAAGACCTCATCGCCCGCATAAACAGGATTGCAGGGGAAACCGGAAAAAAACAGAAAATATTCCTTGAAATAAACATCTCAATGGAGGAATCTAAGTTCGGACTCCGCCATGAAATAGAAATATTCAAATGCTCCGAATGCGCATTTAAAGCTCCAAATGTAGATCTCATCGGGCTGATGACCATGGCTCCGTACGGGGCGCAGGAATGCGAACTTCGCAGGATTTTCTCCGGACTCCGCGAACTTCGCAATAAAATTGAATCCTCCTTTTCCGCTAAACTCCCGGAACTCTCCATGGGTATGAGCGGAGATTATGAAGCCGCAATAGCCGAAGGCTCAACAATGGTCCGCATCGGCACCGCCATCTTCGGGAAAAGAAACGCCCTGTAGCCGCACGCGTCTTCTCCTGAACCGCACGCCGGCGGAGTGGCGTGGCTACAGAAGTTCAAACGATAGGATTGACATAACTCCAAAACAGCTCTAGATTTCAGGATGAATACAAAAAGCGACAATAATATCCGTTTGCCGGCGGAATGGGAACTGCAGGATGCCATCCTTCTTGCCTGGCCTCACGAGAACACGCCATGGGCCCCTCACCTCGAAGAAGTCCAGTGCAATTATCTTGAAATTATAAAGTCAATACTTAAGTTCCAACCAGTAATATTGATAACTCCAGACAAAATCCAATCACAACTGATACGAATGAATGTAACTTCAAAGAAGTTAGTGCTCTATGAAATTCCCGGCAACGACACCTGGGCCCGCGATTTCGGCCCTATTACGGTTTTCATGGATGGAAAACCGGCGCTAATGGATTTCACTTTCAACGGATGGGGACATAAGTATCCGGCGCAGAAGGACAATCTGCTCACAGGAAAGCTTCATAATCTCGGCGCATTCGGCAAGACAAGATTGGAACCGGCAGGCTTCATACTGGAAGGAGGAAGCGTTGAAAGCGACGGGAACGGCACTATACTTACAACTTCCAAATGCCTTCTCAATCCCAACCGCAACCGGGGTCTTTCAAAAAAACAGATCGAGGATAAACTGGAGACCTTTCTAGGTGCGAAAAGAATCCTATGGCTCGAACATGGATTTCTTGAAGGAGATGACACCGATTCCCACATTGACACTCTTGCGAGGTTCGCAACCGAAAATACAATTGTTTATGTCTCCTGCGACAACACAAATGATGTTCACTACAAGGAATTGAAGCTGATGGAGAAAGACCTCAAAGCTTTCCGCACTGCTTCAGGAAGGCCGTACAGGCTCATGTCTTTGCCGTGGCCTGATGCGAAATATGATGACGAGGGAAACAGGCTGCCTGCAACTTACGCAAATTTCCTGATAATGAACGACGCGGTTATCGTGCCGACCTACCGGGATAAAAAGGATTCGACTGCGTTGAAAACCATACAGGACGCTTTCCCGGATCACAAGATAATCGGCATCAACTGCCTGCCACTCATCAGGCAGCACGGCTCGCTGCACTGTGTCACAATGCAGATTCCGAATGGAGTTATTTGAAATTGCAAAATAATAAAAATACTGGAATGCGGGGAATGTAAAACCTTTTCAGGAAAGGTTCTTCCCTTCCCCGCACCCCAACCCTTTCCGAACCTGTTTGCGATTTCATCTGATTGCACAGCAATCAGATGAAAGTTAAAAAAATGAATGGACTATGAAAGTAGGGATTGTACAACAGAAATGTTTTGAGAATCGTTTGGCTTCGATTGCAGCGAGCGAAGCTGGAATCCGCAAAGCCGCTGGAGAAGGCGCAAAACTCGTTGTCCTTCAAGAGCTGCACAGCTCCCATTATTTCTGCCAGGCCGAAAACGCTGAAAATTTTGACCTTGCCGAGACAATACCCGGGGCCGGCACAAAATATTTTGGAGAACTCGCCAGAAAGCTCAATATCGTTCTTGTCATCTCCCTCTTTGAGAAACGGGCTCCCGGACTTTATCACAATACCGCAGTTGTCCTGGAGAAAACCGGAAAAATAGCCGGTAAATATAGAAAAATGCACATTCCCGACGATCCCGGCTATTATGAAAAATACTATTTCACACCGGGAGATCTCGGATTCATCCCAATAGCAACTTCGGTAGGAAACCTCGGCGTAATGGTCTGCTGGGACCAGTGGTATCCAGAAGCAGCACGACTGATGACGCTTGCCGGAGCCGATATGCTGATTTATCCTACGGCCATCGGTTGGAATCCGTCCGATGAAAAAGCGGAAAGAGAAAGACAGCTCGACGCGTGGATCACTATTCAGCGTTCACATGCTGTTGCGAATGGACTACCTGTGATAAGCGTAAACCGTGTCGGATTTGAACCCGCCCCTTCAGCTAAGAAAGGTCAAGGCATACAGTTCTGGGGGAACTCATTCATAGCAGGACCGCAGGGAGAAATAATTGCGAAATCCGCAAATGACACGGAGGAAACACTAGTTGCCGAGATTGACATCAAGCGCAACGAAAAAGTCCGCAGGAACTGGCCTTTCCTCAGAGACAGGAGAATTGACTGTTTTTCTGATCTGAGCAAGAGATATGGAAAGTAATCATTCAACTTCGAACATCTAACTTCGAATGGTGAAGGGAAAAATAGTAAACAAGGTACATAGTTCTAGAGTTCGAAAATGCGAAGAAGTTGGAGTTCAAGCTTTAGCTTGTCTTTTGATTATTTAACGCTTAATATTTGTTAAATTAATAGAACATATAAATTTCATTCAGGGAATTGCACTAAATGAAATTTATCAAAGCAGGGTGGTGTCATGATTGGAAGTCTTACTGGAATTATAAAGGAGTCGGCCTTCACGGAAATGCTTATTGATGTGAACGGTGTCGGATATTTGGTTTTCATACCTTTGAGCACATATGACAAACTCCCCAGGGTCGGGGAAAAGGCGGGAGTCCTAATCTACACCCATGTCAAAGAAGATGACATTCAGTTGTACGGGTTTGCCACCGCCCAGGAGAAACAGCTCTTCAAGATGCTGCTTTCCGTTTCAGGGATCGGCCCAAAAACGGCACTCAATGTCCTTAGCACAATGACCGTTCAGAGTTTCTGCACCGCCATCCTCAATGCCGATCTGAAATCCATAAACCAGATCAGCGGTATCGGCAAGAAGACAGCCGAACTTCTCGTGCTTGAACTGAAAACCAAGGTTAAGGACGTATCTCCGGAATCATCGTTTACAAAATCTCCGGCTTCCGATGCCGTTTCAAAAGCAGGTGAAGACGCAGTCCGCGCACTTGTCCAGCTCGGATTGAAGCAGGAAACCGCATCAAAGACAGTGCACGATCTGCTCGTCGGCAAAGATCAGAAGGAATGCACCAGTGAAAACATCATCCGCCTCGCACTGCGCGCACTGAACAAGTAAACAATAGTTTTCCAGAAGAACCGTTTGGTTATGGCTAGCAAATGCCTAATGACTTAACCGCAAAGGGCGCCAAGAAAGACGCGGAGAACGCTGAGAATAATATTTGTATCTGCGCGCTTTGCGATTCCACCTTTGCGAACTTCGCGGTTAAACTCTTATATGCATTTCAATAGTTCACTCTGTCTTTGCCCCGTACAGCTTCACGATTTCCTCGATCAGCAAGTCGGCCACAATGCGCTGTCCTTTGTCATTCGGATGCATACCGTCAAGAAGGAGATCATTTATGGACTGTTTCTCTACTTTCCCATAGTCTGAGAATGCTGCGTAAACATCTACTAGGGGGATCTTATGTTTTTCAGCAATCTGCCGTACAGACTGTGCGTATTCGCGAAGAGTCACGTTGAACCCATCAGGATCATCCGTTGAATAAGGATGTTTATTGTACTGCTCCTTCAATCTGGAAGTCCAGCACATCTGATTCGGCGTCATGAGAATGACGCCGCATTTCCGCGCCTTAAGGGTTTCAATTATTTTCTCAAGGTTCTGTATATAATTATCCTTTGAAACACGAGATTCAGTGGCGGGCGGGGTTTTCCAGACATCGACTGCAGAATCATTTATCCCGAATTGAATAACGACCAGATCCGGATTTTTACTCAGTACATCCCTGTCGAAACGGCTCACTGCCATTTGTGTGGTGTTTCCACCGATGCCTGCATTGATGATCTCCACCGGTATGCCTTTTGCTGGAAGCTCGCGTGCGAGACAGTTGGCATATATCTCCAATTTCCCGCGTGTCGCAGTAGTGGAGTCGCCAAATACTACAATCGTCTTTGTCTTTTTCACTTGAATATCCTCCGCAGCAAAACAATTGGCGGCGCAAAAAACAGGAGCCAATATTGCAACACCCATGAGAACAGATACGTTCATACAATCCCCTTATTTGGTTTTAAGTTTCAGGTTTTAAGTTTTAAGCATGACTGTTTTTCAAAATTAGTTTTCTATCTTCCAAGGTAATTGCAAAACTCAAATCAGTATTTACTCTGAATCCTGAATACTTTTGAAATTAGTTCTTCCTTAAAACTTAACACTTACATCCTAAAACTTTGTCCACATAAATCATCCATGACATTCGTTTATGTAACGACGGTATGCCTCGTAGCCAGCGTCAATACCATGATTGTACACGAACCCACTTGCAAGGGCCCTGGCAAAAATGGCCTTCTGGTAACTCAATGGTATACGGGCGAGCAATGCATCCACGCCGGCTATTCCGACAAGGCTCGCGGGAATATGCGAGAGCAGCACGGATATGCGTATTTTTTTATCCTCGAATAAATTGGAGGTCTCTATCGCAGATGTTATCTCGTTTATTTTTTCGCTCAGGACATCAGAGAGTTCACTGATGGTCCGGCCGGTCTGGTTGTGCAATGTCCATAGAATCTCAAATTCAGCGTCCGCCTTGGAGCGGATCAGATCCAGTATTTCAACGATGTATTTCTTCCGGAATTCAGGATCTTTGCCGGTTGAAACCATCTCACGTTTGAACATTTCATCGTCAAGTGCAAGTCCCGCAAGAACCTCTAGAGAAGATGAGGTGACACCTCCCTTGTTCGTAGAGCTGTCCTTGAAAACCAAAACTCCCTTACCCTCAAGCTTGAGCCTGGCATCCTGGGTAATGAACAGGTTGGCGCCCTCGACAATCCACTTGAAAATAGGTTTGCCGTCTGCATCGAGAAGTGACCTCCAGTTTGCAGCGTGAATTGATTTCGGGCGGCCGCCGCAGGGAACGAAGAGGTCGGCTTTCATGCGCGGATCAAGATGGAAGCTGTTCCGGAAGGCGAGCCCTGAGGCTATTACAGATCCGTCCTTGATACGCACGTCGCGGTCGGATGTTTTCACTTTGAATCCTGCCGGCCCAAGCTTTGCTTCGTCAAAATGGGATGAGTCGAGCTTCTCTGTAGCCAGACGCTTCAGTTCCTTACGGTCGAGCCCCTTCGGATCGAAAACGACACCTCCACCATCTACCACTACAACAGTTTTATCATTGGAGATGAGGATCTCGTTGCCTCCGAGGTCGCCGTCCGGCCCGCCGGTCTGGGCTTTGCTTATTGTCTCCTCGGCAATTCCAAGCTTGCGCAGAATGCCAAGGACATACTGGTGTATTCCGGCGGTTGTCATTCCAAAGTCGATATGCGAGACCCCACCGAGCCTTGCACTCTTACCGGTCGTAAAGCATTTCCAGAATTCATATCCCCGGTCCCTGGCGCGCTCGCAGGCCCAGTCCATAAGTTCGGCCGTGCCTTCATCCGGTCCTAGAAAAAGGATCTCGGAGGAGAAGTTCTTAATCAGTTTTTCATTGCTCGGCAGGAGCAGGTCAAGTAGGCTGTCCACATAGCGCATGAATGATTCAACAGCCCTGTCAACCTTGCCGGCGCCAAGCACAATCACTCCTTTGGAGCCGCCTTCCGGAATGTCTTTGTTCTTCTTGTTCTGCGTATTGGCAAGATTGTAGCATTCCTCGAACGCGTAATCGGCGTTGAGGCGGTAATCATCCAGGGTCGAGGATTTGACAATTCGTATTCCTCCACGCGCAATGTCCTTGAATCTGACGTGGAATCCGAAAAAGTCCCTGCCCTTCATGAAGAAAACACCGTAGGGTTTCGCTTCGTAATCCCCCCCCCTGAGGAAGTCTCCGTCAAGACGGAAGGCCAGTGCGGATTTGACAGGGAAGAAGAAATTGGTGCGCAGAACCGAGTCCACAAAAATCTTACCCCATCGGAACATCTCATGTTCCAAGGCTGCTGTCGGCACTGACTTTAAAAGCGCCTCCAGCTTCGCCAAAGATTCTATCACGTCCGAATCGCCTGATGTGCGGTCGGGCGCGAACTTCGCAGTGAAATAGGAATAAAGCGACTTGATGATGTCCGGTCTCTCGGCATATGCGGCGATTACGGAGTCAAACGGAA
The DNA here is from genome assembly GCA_964540865.1 of uncultured Victivallis sp. GTDB lineage: Bacteria > Verrucomicrobiota > Lentisphaeria > Victivallales > GWF2-50-93 > GWF2-50-93. The sequence continues at coordinate 13,501 of CAZION010000018.1, read as the reverse complement.
AGTTGTCCTTGTCTGTCCGCCTCTGGATGTTGCGCAGGATTTCGCTGAGATCCGAAGTATCTCCGAGCCGTTCCTTGAGGAGTTGCAGGTTGGCATCCTTGAAGCGGATGAACTGATGTACGAATTCCACGGCGCTGTTGATGAAATTAGCCTCACGTGCGGTAATCATGTCTCTCTCCACAAGCCTGGCGATCCTGTTTTCCGGATACAGGCTCACATCAACCAGGCTTTCCACAATGTCTTCCGGAAATGGCTGGTTCGAATAAAAAGAGCAGATCACAATCGGCTGTTTCCCGGCGAACATATGGCAGTACTTGCGTCCTACCTTTATGCCGGCCCTGGACATGAGTCTGGAGACATTGGAAAGGAAATGGTTTATGAATGGGATGGAGAACCCGATCATAAGTCGATTCTCGCCGGTTCCCTCTTTTGTCGAGCACTCCATAGCGATGGTCTCGCCAGCCACCACCCTGTCCCAGATGAACTTGTAGCGTTTCACAACCTCGGTGGCCGATATTTTTGTGAAGGCCTGGGTCTTGGACAATTCGAAGTCGGTAACGCCCGACGTTGTCTCAGAAAGCTTGGTTATGGAAGCTATATACAGGAAAAGCTCTCCGTGTGAATATACCGAAACATCAAGCAGCCCCCCCTTTTCGCGGCATGTTCGCTCTATCTCGCTCTCAACTTCAAGGAACCTCGACTTGTGAACCCAGTGGATATACGTGCCCGTAGGTGACTTGTATGAGATTTTCAGATTGGCATAGGATTCCGAGCCAATCCCGTACATCTCATGGAAACGGTTCACCCGTATCTGGTTGCCGATCTCGTCTGGAGGAGTGGTCTCAAAGTAGTAGGATGGAAAATTCAGATCCACGAGCCACCACTTCATTTCCTGGAGGATCCTCTCCTCGGAGAAATCAGGCATCGTAGAATCCAGCACGTCGTCGGTCTTACCGCTTTGAACTGCGCTGTAGATCTTTTCCAGATCGGTTCTGGTAAAGGATGTCCGCTTCTGGATGAAATCCAAGACCGATTGCTTGGGATACATAATCCTGTGGGCAAGCTCATCAGGGGTCTTCTCCGCGAACTCGGAAACAAGATTGATCCCGCCCCTTGCGGCGGAAAGGAGCCAACGCATCCTTGCCAGAATAAAGCCCGCATCGAATGTGGAGCCTTCATATGCAAGGATGAATATCTTCCAAAGGTCATCCTTGGAAAGCCCGGAATCAGTTGAGATTTTGAAAACAGGTTCTTCAAACATGCCCTTCAAAGCTTCTGCGGAAGGCAAACGTTGTTTCATTGGCAACACCTATATGTTATTCATTTATGGATTACTTAAACCTTTAGGTTCCTTTTAATCTGATCAATTAATGAGAAATTGCAATATAATGTATTAAATGACTTAGAGATGCAAATACAATTTCAATCTACCAGCTAGATAGCGTGAATTGTTCAAGCTAAACCAAAGGCATAATAGAAGTATTCCACTATAAATTCAAGCGTTGATTTGAAATTGGTTAAAACATATTGATTCCAATACTTTTCTTATTTTGTATTTTTTTTCTCGGGATGTAGGTTCCCAAAGTCAAAACGCCAAATAAAATCAAGGGAACCTCATGAAAGCGATGATGTTGACAGGAATACGCCAGATGGAGATGCGGGACATTCCTGCGCCGGAAATAAAAAATCCAAATGATGTCATGATCCGGATGAAAATAGTTGGCGTCTGCGGTTCCGATGTCCACTATTATGTCCAAGGCAAAATCGGAAGCCAGGTTGTGGAATATCCGTTCACTGTCGGCCACGAGGGCGCCGGAATAGTCGAGAAAATAGGCCCGGCGGTTACAAAGGTTAAACCCGGCGACAGGATTGCTATTGAACCCGCAATGCCCTGCCGGGAATGCGACCAGTGCAGGGCAGGACGCACGCATACATGCAGGAAGCTCCGCTTTCTGGGGTGTCCGAAACAGGCCGACGGCTGCCTTTCCAAATATCTCGTCATGCCCGAAGAATGCTGCTTTAAAATTAAAGACTCCATGAGTTTTGAGGAGGCCGCTATATCCGAACCACTCGCGATTGGAGTTTACGCAGTGAAACAGTCAATCCCGATGAAAGCTGCGAAAATCGCAATTCTCGGTGCAGGTCCGATTGGATTGAGCGTTCTCCTTCCGGCAAGGGCGCAGGGCGCAGCAAAAATATATGTGACTGACAAGATCGACAGCCGTCTCCAGATTGCTGAAAAGATGGGTGCCGACTGCATCGCAAATCCGACTAAAGCTGACATCGTGCAGGAATTCTCCAAGGAGGAACCTCTTCTATTTGATGCCGTCTTTGAATGTTGCGGCCAGCAGGAGGCGCTGGAACAGGCCGTTGAGATCGTAAAACCGGGAGGGAAAATAATGCTCATCGGTATTCCACCGTCGATGAAACACTGGTCTCTCAACGTAGACCTTTCACGCAGAAAGGAAATCTGCATACAGAATGTCAGAAGACAGAACCATTGCGTTCAGCCGGCCCTTGATATGATCGATAAGAAACTTTTCGATGTAAACAAAATGGCAACCCACCATTTCAAATTCAAGGACACTAAAAAAGCCTTTGATCTTGTCGCAGACTACCAGGACGGCGTCGTGAAGGCGATGATCGAAATATAAACTTTGGAAACAGGCATCCGTGAATATAGACTCCAATTTCCAGACAGGAAACATAATTCTCGAGAGAATCGAAGGCGATGACGTATATGTAAGACCGGATTTACGGGATACGCAGGGTCATTGGTTTTACTGGTGTTTCAGGGCAAGGTACGCGGCAGGGAGGAAAATCAGATTCCATCTCACCAGCGAAAACACACTGACCGATCTCGGTGCTGCGGCAAGCCTTGATGACGGCTGGACTTGGAAATGGATCGGTCTCGAAAACGTGAACGGATCCACTTTTGAATACCAGTTCCCGGAAAACGCAAATGATGTAAGATTCAGCATGGGCATGCCATACTCCCAAAGGAATCTGGAGAAATTCCTCCAGAAATACGAAAATAATCCCTGTATTGAAACCGAAATCCTCTGCAAATCCAGGAAAGGCAGGGATGTTGAGAAAATCATAATCGGGAACCATGATGAAAATTGCGAATTCCGCATTCTTATAACTGCGCGGCACCACTGCTGCGAAATGATGGACAATTATGCAATCGAAGGCATCATCGAGTCCGTAATGGAGGATCATGCAATTTCTAAATGGTTCATGAAGAACGCCCAGATAGTGGTGATCCCATTTGTAGACAAGGACGGAGTTGAGGATGGAGATCAGGGTAAGAACAGGAAACCACACGACCACAACCGTGATTACGTGCCTGATGCGCTTTACAGTGAGACGAAATCCATCATGGATTTTGTCCCCGCGTGGATAAAAGGTAAAACGTTTATAGCGTTTGATCTGCATTGCCCCTGGATAAGGGGAACTGGGAATAACATGATTTTTATTCCAGGCTCCGGCTATGAAAAGAACTGGGAGGAACAGAAGATATTCTCAAAAATCCTTGAAAAAGAGAACAAGGGAGAGCTCCCTTATTTCGCCCAAGATAACCTCCCATTTGGAAAAGAATGGAACATAGGAATGAAGCCCGGACAGAAATCCAGCAGCACATGGGCATACGAGGCCGGAGCGAAAACCTCCCTGACTCTTGAAATCCCATATTCTGTGGCCCATGGAAAAGAAGTAAATCAAAAGACAGCAAAACTCTTCGGAAACTATCTTGCCGCTGCAATCAAAAAATATCTGGAATAATATGTCAAAAACACTGCTAATAACACCTCCTTTTGTACAATGGAACAATCCATATCCGGCGACAACCGTATTGACCGGCTATTTAAAAAGCAAAAAATACGATGTGGCTCAAGCTGATTTAAGCATCCTGCTCACCAATTATATTTTTTCCAAAGAAGGGTTGATCAGGATATTTAAAAGCAAAAAGGCGCTTGGCGCCAAATCAAACGGAAACATTCAGAAGCATAGGCAGCAATATATTGATACTGTCGATTTTGTGCGTCAATTCCTGCAGACAGGCGACCAAGCATCGGCCATGCGGATTTGCAGCCAAACTTTTCTGCCTCCTGGCAATGCCGACATTGATGAGAATAATCTCGAATGGGCTTTTGGGACTATGGGTTTTACAGAAAAAGCCCGCTACCTCTCCACCCAATATATCAATGTAATAGGCAATTATATACGCGAGACCATTTCCGGAGAATATGGGTTCAACCGCTATGCGGAAAGCATATCCCACTCAGCAAACCAATTTGATGAAATTTATAAGAGATTAATTGCGCAAAATAATCTGCTCGACACCTTTATGTTAGAGCAACTCAAAAAAATCACAGCGGAGCAATCCCCGCAAATTGTCGGATTCACCATCCCATTTGCAGGCAATCTTTATGCAGCTTTAAAATGCGCACAGTATTTAAAAGCGAATTACCATGAAATAAAAACAGTGTTTGGCGGAGGCTATGTAAACACTGATTTGCGAGAGCTGAAAGAATCGAGAGTCTTTGAGTTCGCCGACTTCATCTGCCTTGACGACGGCGAATTGCCTCTCGAAAAAATCATACAATATATTGACGGTAAAAGGAACATTAATAAATTGGTTCGAACATATGTTATGAACCATGGGAAGATAACTTTTATTGACAATTCAGAAAACATACGGTTTGCCAACAGCATCTGCCCCGACTATGCCGGATTGGAAATTAACAGGTACATGTCGGTAATCGAACTGACCAATCCCATGCATAAGATATGGAATGACGGTTTTTGGAACAAGCTGACCCTGGCTCACGGATGCTATTGGAAGAAATGCACATTTTGCGACACATCCCTCGACTATATTTCACGCTATGAACCGGACATAGCCAAGAACATTGTGGATAAGATTGAGAGGATCATTAATCAAACCGGCAAAACCGGTTTCCATTTCACAGATGAGGCAGCGCCTCCGAAATTGCTCAGGGAAGTAGCCACCGAACTTATCAAACGCACGCTCCAAATAACATGGTGGACTAATATCCGGTTTGAAGGAACTTTCAACGATGACTTATGCTCTCTCATGTCACGTTCCGGCTGTGTTGCCGTTTCCGGAGGCATTGAAGTGGCTGCCGACCGGATACTCAAACTCATAAATAAAGGAGTGACAATAGAACAGGCGGCTATAACTGCCGACAATTTTACCAGGCATGGCATCATGGTTCACTCCTATCTGATGTACGGTTTTCCATCTCAGACTGAGCAGGAGGCAATTGATTCACTGGAAATAATAAGACAGTTTTTTGAACTTGGATTGATACAGTCGGCCTATTTCCACCGTTTTGCGCTTACAGCACATAGCCCGATAGCGAAAGATGCCGGAAAATATAAAATAAAAATTACCGGTCCATCAAAACATACGTTCGCAATAAACGATTTATATTTCACAGACGCTGAAGGTTGCAATCCCGAAAAATTCACGAAGGGTTTGAACAAGGCTATCTACAATTACATGCACGGTATCGGCTACGACAAGCCTGTAAACTTCTGGTTTGATTTCAAAACAAAAAAAACAAGCATGCCCCGGAATTTTGTTGAACAATCCTTGTAGCCACGACAAGTCCAGAGTTATGCTCCTTAAACCTGCGCTTTAGATCATTTGTAGAGCCAATGTATGTTTTATTGTCATGTTGGCTTCGAAGTATGTACACATACCACACTGTGTCACTCCTATGGAAAGAATCCACTTTAGCGGATATGGCCTGCCATACGAAGCTTTAGCGAAGTATGGCGGGAGCGACGGGGCTCGAACCCGCAACCTCTGCCGTGACAGGAAAGTATTCTTGAACTCATTTTATTGAGTGTTGTGTGCTTTTTGTATGCTTTTGGTTACCATTATGGCCATAATTAGTGCCATGCAATGCCAGCCAGTGCAAAGAGTTACAGGCACAGAGAGATCGATGAATTCCGTCATTCCCTCCTATTTGAGGCTAAATATCCGATAAACAAAAGAAAATGCAACAAATGCTGTATATGAAAAAAGCATGTTGCGAGGATTTTAGCCATGAACAGGACTGGAAGCATGAAGGGACGTCCCAAGGGGAATGGGTACATCTTTAAACGCAGATCGATATACTATCTTCAGTACGATGTCAATGGAAACCGGAAGGTGGTTTCACTTGGGTGCAAGAAATTTGAGGACGCTGAAGAGGAGGCAAAAAAATACCTTCCGGTAATTTCTGAAAAGAACGTCAGGAAAATTGCCGAACACATAGCTGACGCTCGCTTTCAGATAAGGCAAACTCATTTACCCATGCGCGAGGTATGGAAGGAATTCGAGAGGACAACTCCCAATATATCAAATAACACGCTGGGCGACCACAAGAGGAATTGGGATAACTTTGAATCCTGGGTATCTAGGAAATACCCCCATATTGCATATTTTGGTGAATTGACAGACAAAATCGCTGACGATTACATGAATCATGTCGCTTCCACCGGGGTTCACGCAGAGACATATAATAAGAAGAAAAGGACTCTGTCAATTATTACGGATGGCCTCCCTAAAAAATACGGGACAGAAGAGAACTTCTGGAAAAAGATTAAACCCCGGAGACAGGAAAGCCTTTCAAGGGAGAATCTCAACCGCGAACAGTTAGCGGGGTTGTTTGAAATATTGGATAAACCAAAATTCCATATTTTATATCCGAAAGAAATAAGGGTTTTATTTACTCTAGGGGCATATACAGGCATGAGATTGATTGATTGCTGTATGCTCAAATGGGTGAACATTGACCAGAATAGGAAAATCATATCTTTTGTCCCCAGAAAAACTGCAAGGGGATATGGCAAGAGGCTCAATTTGCCCATGCACTCTGAAATAGAGAAGCAATTGCATTTGGCCCAAACTTGGAAAACAGACGACTACGTTCTTCCGAATATTGCTGAAAGATACGGCAGGAATCCACATGGGGTAAAGAAAGACGTGGTCAGGGTATTCAAGGAGTGCGGTTTTAAGACAAGCGAAGTTGTTGAGGGGAGGAAGCAACCCCGAAGCATATACGGATTTCATTCTCTCAGGCACAGTTTCGTTTCATTTTGTGCCGCAGGAAACGTGCCTATGCCGGTTGTCCAATCCATTGTTGGACACGGCAGCCCAGCTATCACCCGCCATTACATACATATGGGCGAGGACGCAGTAAAGCAGGCACTCAAAGCTTTACCGTCGGGAAAACCAGAATCAACTCTTGAACAGCGAGTGAGGGAAACAGTTAAGTATATCACAAAAAGTAAAAGGATAGATAATAATCTAAAATCGAAGCTTTTTAATTTACTCGGAATTGAACCTGTCTCGGCAGCATAAAACCAAAATTAAGATTTCATGAAATTTTGGTATAATATACTGAGTAAATATTCATCGCCTTTCCCTGGTACAATCATTGTATGGAGATTTCTGCCTTACCAGTTCGCTAGACTCGGACTGCAAAAACCCACAGCGGCCCCAATAGCGGAGCTACTTCGCTTTTAGCCGCAAAACTCCACGGAGGATTTATGAGCCCCAGTGCCGCTTTAATGCTCGAAAAACAGATCTACCCGATCATCAGGAACACAATCCCCAGGACAGCAAGGCCAATCGGCAGCGAAGATTCTCAGGAATTGATTCAGGACGCCACGGCTTCAGCAGCCGAGATGATTGAAAGTATGGAAAAGTCCGGCAGGAAACCGTTGCCGAACAGCATCGCGTATTACTCAATCCAGAGAACAAAGTCTGGTCGCAGGTCATACGGCGATCACAGGACGGATGTAATGAGCCCAGGGTTCCAGATGGACAATGACGGTTCCGTGTGCTCGATGCAGGATCCCGTTTGTGATGAAGACGACGCCACCGTTGGTGACACGATAGCTTCCAGAAGTGAAGACACGGCAGCTAAGGTTCTCCGCAAGATTGACTGGCAGGCTTTTCTTGACACTTTGGATGCCCGTAAACGCAGGATTGTAGAAGAACTGATGCTTGGTTACGGAACTGGCGATATTGCCTGTCTATTGGCCGTTACTGCACCTAGAATAGTCCAGCTCAAACGAGAGATTGCCAGGAAGATAAAGGAATTCATGGGAAATGATATTCTCGCAGAGGCCGGAAGCGAGAGTGTCTGGCAGCGCGACATCAGGTGCCTCCGCGAGAAAGGCGAGTGGAAGCTTCTGAAAGTTGACAGGGTTGATGAAGATCTAGAACATTCGCACTTGACTCAAGAAATGTTCGGATAAACCGACCCTCACGGGTCTTAACATAAAGGAGGCGGCTCATAATGGGCGGCCTCCTTTCAACTTAAATAACAAAGGAGACCAAATTTATGCCAGCCATAGTCTGGATCGCCATCGCAATTGCAATTATAATGCTGGGAATCGGGGGTAGCGCAAGCTTTCCAGAATTACCCCAGTATGTATTTCGCCCCGTAGTGGAGAAGGGCTTTGAACTTTTCAAACCAATCGTATGGGCCCTGTCGTTGGCGTTTGGAGCCGTCGCCGCAATATTTGTCTACAGGAAGTTCTTCAAAAAGGAGGCAAGATGATTTTAAGATTGATGTTACCGGTGTTCGTCATAGTCGCCATGCTGACGGCATGCGACAGGAAGCCCTCGTATGAAGACGGATATCGCAGTGGTGCGGCAGCGGGTTACCGTGCCGGCGCTGCAAACACCGCAAAGCTGTTGGAACAGTCCGCGGATAAATTCCGCCTGGAGCTCCGTCAAAGGGCGCAGCGCAGTTTGTTGCTGTTCGCTGTTATCACGGCGGTATTGACGCTTTACGGCGACGGGATACTGGAATATCTGAGGACGAAGTTCTCTACGATATGGAAAATCCCAATTGGCGTCCAACTCATGACAGCTGGATTCATATATGCGGCGGTTGCCATAGGAATGCTGCTCTGCGGGATACAGAACTTCGGGTTTACTCCAGCCTTGCCGTTGTTGATACTTACGGTAGCAAGCAGTGTCCCATTCGTGAAATATGTGGGAGCCGTGAAACACCAAGAGAAGACGAAAGCAAAGGCGGCATTGGCAAAAGTCAAGGCGTTGCTATTCATGGCATCAGCAGTGTTGATTGTATACGCACTGTTGAGCAAGGCGGGATTCATGAACATCAGGGTTTGTGGGTGAAAGAAGGAGTTATTAAGCGGGCTTTTACAGGCGCGCTTTTTTAGCCGTTACTGGAATTTCTATTCGGAAAGTCGGTCGATTATCGGTTGATTATCCATCTGGAAATATTTGTGATTCGATAGATTAACAAGTATTTTCGACAGATTATCGATAGATATGGCGTTTCTTGCGATTACAGGGTATCATGAGAATATGTTCTGGCAAGTAGCAAAGTGAAAGCTACATTATGGAGTTTCATAAACTACAATACTGACGGGGATTAGCATAAGGAATCTTATGGCAGTTTCATACAGCATATTCATAAGCAGCGTGCAGAAAGAGCTGGCCGAGGAGCGGAGGGCTGTCAAGAATTTTATACTGAATGACCCTCTTCTGAGACGCTTTGTCAGGGATGTTTTCCTTTTTGAGGATATTCCTGCGCAGGATCGCAAATCCGATGAGATATATCTCGGTGAAGTGAAAAAGCATGATATTTATATTGGCATTTTAGGAAATAAATATGGATGGAAGAATGCTGATGGAAAATCGCCTACCGAACTGGAGTTCGAGAATGCGACGAAAACCCACCGCGAACGTCTAGTATTTGTCAAGGGCCTTGATGATTCCGCCAGAGAGCCGGAGATGGCCGCCCTTGTCAGGAAATCGGAATCTCAGCTTACCAGGAGGCGTTTTGAAGATATCCCCGGACTGAACCGGGAGGTTTATGCAAGCCTAGTTGAGTTCCTCGAAAAGAATGGAGCACTCAGGACAAGTCCGTTTGATGATACAGTTTGCGCAGGGGCAACTCTTGATGACATTGACGACAAGCAGATAACATCCTTCGTGGAGACGGCGGAGGCCAAGGGAAGATTGACACTCAAGGGCTCGCGATCTACGGCTGCAGTTCTCCAGAACTTCAACCTGCTCCGTGACGGCAAACCTACAAATGCCGCAGTTCTTCTGTTCGGCAAGAATCCATCGAAATTCTTCAACAACGTGCAGTTGCATTGCTTCCACTTCTTCGGAACCGAGAAACGCAAGCCCATAGCCTCCCAGCAGCCTTTCAGCGGAACATTGTTCGAAGTGATTGACGATGCGGTAGAGTTCGTCCTTGGGAAGATAGACCGCAGAGTAGGCACACGCGCCGCCGGAGTTCAGGCGCCCGTAAGCTACGAGGTTCCAAAAGAAGCAATATCGGAGGCCATTGTCAATGCGGCCGCACACCGCAACTACAATAGCAACGGATTTGTTCAGGTCATCGTCTTTTCCGATCGTATAGAGGTGTGGAATCCTGGTGAACTACCCCCAGGACTTACACCAGATCTCCTTAGGTTGCCCCACGGTGCCATTCCAAGGAACCCGTTGATAGCCGAACCACTGTTCCGGGTACAGTATGCTGAGAAAGCCGGTACCGGTACGACGGACATGATCGCCGACTGTATCAATGCCGGACTTCCTGAACCCAGCTTCCAGCAGTGCGGCCCACATTTTGTCGTCACCCTATGGCGCGACTGGCTGACCGACGATGTAATGGCGAGGCTAAATCTAAATAAAAGGCAACAACTGGCAATTTTTCACGTTAAGGCCAATGGCCGCATCACGAATGCCGAGTTCCAACAACTTTCCGGGGCTCCTCACCGAACAGCTGTCCGTGATCTTATGGGCCTGGTGAACCTCGCGGTTTTGGAACACCAAGGGGCTGGCCGAGGAGCTGGGTATGTTTTCAAATGCAATCGTGCCATAAATGTGCCAATTGTGCCAGACGAGATATCCTCTCCTGCTAAAAAGCAAAAGAAGAATGGGGACATTAAGGGGACATTGTTGAAATCAGCCAGCCGCAACAAAAACGAGAAACACTTATAGACAAAGGAATATTTGGCAGCGCATCCACACTTTGTCATTCCACCTTTTCTTCGTCTCCAGCATGCTGGGTACTGCTCCGTTTATGGTAGCAGGATGTGCAGTAACTGCGGTCGGATATCCTGAACCGGCCTTCGCCATCGTTCAGGACTTTCCCGCAGATGGAGCATTTCTCACAAAAAGCAACCATATCTATCGTCATTATCTCTTTCCGAATCATTATGCAGAAACTCTCCTTTTATTGAATTTATCAAAACAGCCGGGGCAAATCTGATGCATCGGGGATGCAGAGCTGCTTTCTTGCGCTTCGACTTTTACCGCACTTGAGGTGCTGTCGCACCAAGGACATATAAGAGGGGTGGCGTAGTCATTCTGAAAACTTACAGTTTCAGACGTTAAATGGCTCCTCCGGTTTGTGCTATGTCTCAGGACTAGATATGCAAATGCCCCGTCGACATTCAGCAGGATAATAATTGCAATCCAGATTGATTTGTCAAAAGTTCTCCTTTCGTGGTTGATGCAGTCGGCAAGCATCCAGATCCAGAATGCCAATCCAAATAGAAGCACAAGAATAATTTTCTCAGCCATTTCTCCTAATCCCTTTCATATAGTTGTTTGTCAAGAAGCCTCGGCGCCTGCATATACTTCCGGTGGAGATGGAAAAAGACAGGAGGCATCGAGACATTATACTTATGAGAACTCCAGGTATTCCGTGGTTATAAAATTTGGTTGCGGCTTTGCTGCTCCAGGTTGGTTATTGGACATTATTCTTTCTGCAATTGAGCTCCATGCAATTTCTCAACTCATTTGTCAAGCTGCCAGATCGCCCAGTTTTCGATGAATGGCACATACTCATCCGAACCGCCGTGACCGGATGTCGGTTCGGTCAGCAGTATCTTTTCGCCCCGCAGCGACTGGAATATCGGATAGGCCCCGCTGGGCGGGCACGCATTGTCAAGGAAGTTGATCGTCATCAGCACGGGTATGCGGATCCGCTTCGCGAAATTGACCCCGTCGTAGTATCTGAATTGATCGTTGTACGTTATGTATTCCTTTATGCCCACGGAACACGGTCGCCTACCCGTCATGCACGCGCCGATGTCGCCTACTCCAGGCACGCCGCACCAGGCTGCCGTGAAGCCGGCCTGCAGGCCGGAAAGGAATATACCGAAGTCGCCGCCCTGGCTGGCGCCGAAGCAGACCACGTGTTTCTTATCCACGCCCGGCTGGCCGACCGCCCAATTCACGAGTCTCAGGCCGCCGGAGATCGCACGATGCAGGAACGATTTTTCGATGTCGTCGCAGTGCTCGGCATAGTAGAAGGAGTCGCCGACAGATTTCTTGTATATTTCATGGTTCGCCATGTCTTCTTCAACAGTTTCCGCAGGCGCGTACTTATGAACGCGGAACGTGAAGTACCCCGTGCCGGCTTTCTTATACCAGAAATCGGCGGCCGCCGCGAATTGCGAGGCAATCGAGCCGGGACCGCCACCAGGTACGCCGACCAGCAGCGGAAAGCTTTTCATCTTTTTCGGCGCGGCGTAAAACCCATAGATGCGGGTGTTGTCAAAATTCGCCGCACTCACACTGTAAATGGAGAGATCCTCGGTCGAAAGTTTTTCAAGATGTTGCACTTGGAAATCAGGAGGAATCGTCTTCAGGTTCGCCAGCACGCCAGCCCAGAACGCGTCGAAGTCGGAGGGCTCGGCCAATACCGGCCTGATATTCTCCGGCTCGAAAGCGGCGGCAACCTCGGACAGAAACTTTGGTGTTTTCGCATCGGAGAACACCTTGCAGCGCACGAAGCAGGGTTCCGTCGGGCGGAATTTAATAGTCTGCGGCGCGCCCGTTTTGAGCGTGACGATCTTCTCGTCAAGCACCTTGGCCCCGTCCATCGAGAACTGCGCCTTCAGCCTGCCCGAACCCGTCAGCGTGAAAGGGGCATCCTCGTCGAGCCTGTAGATATGCGACGGCCTGTCAACCGCTACCCTGATATCTTTTTCTTCCGCCACGGCTTTCATCACAGCCAGCTTGGCGGCATCCGTCCCGATGACCGTATCTTTCCAGCCCTCCCCATTGTTTTTTTTCGTTGATTTCATCAATAGATCCTTCCCTGATTCCGTGAATGCTTTTCAGCCCTTCACTTTTTTGTTAACCCTTCTTTACAAATAATTATTTTCAACTTTCTTGTCACAATTCAAGGTTGTATTCAGTAAAACCGTTTTTCCTCAAAGTGACTTTATTTTTCCGTCGGTACGACAATACCCCGCATGATGACATTCTGGCAAAGGACGAATATGATGAATGTCGGTATGGCTGCAATTACAAGCGATGCATATACTACCGACTGGCTGGCCTGCGACTGGAGCTGGAATATCCATACCATTATTGTCCACATCTTCTGGTCGGGAATTATGATAAGGGCCATCATGAAAGCCGAATACGAGGAGGTGAAGGCGCCCAATGCGATCACCGCGAGTATCGGTTTGG
>CAZION010000017.1:52522-65475 GCA_964540865.1 uncultured Victivallis sp. | reverse complement strand
ATCCCTTCTGGAAAGACATCGTCTGTTTCCATGAATATTTTGACGGCGACACAGGCCGCGGACTCGGAGCTTCCCACCAGACCGGATGGACCGCCCTTGTGGCCTCCTCTCTTTCACACCTTGCCAGAAACAAAAAGATCCGTACGGATCGCGCTTGACAAAGCCCCGATTATATCGTATTATTAGAATATAACGATATATGAGGTGGTCATGATTGACGATTATGCAATTGAAAGCGAGCTGCTCAAGGCGCTTGCCCATCCGGTCAGGCTGAGGATGGTCGAGGGGCTTATCCACAACGAATGCAATGTCAACAAAATAGTTGAGAAGTTGAAACTTCCCCAGTCCACAGTTTCGCAGCACCTGTCAATCTTGAGGAACAGAGGTGTTGTCCAAATCCGGAAAGAAGGGTTGAAGACCTGCTACAAGGTGGCAAACCCGAAAGTTGTCAGCATCGTCAGGATTCTAGGGGGATAATATGCCAATTCCCATGTGTAAAATATTTTTAAAGTACATGATTGTCCTGACTGCCGTTTACTGCTTCCTTGCAATATGCGACGCTCAGGAACTCGGTCCATACATCACCTGGATGGACAAGGGGTCGGCCGTTGTTGTCATGCACACAAAGACTGATGAGGCGATGAAATTAACGGAAGAAACCACTAATGCTGAACTCACTTCCACTGGGAAAAACCATGTGTTCAGGGTTCAGATTCCAGCCGGTGCCACTAACATTTCCTACAGATACCGGTCTGAAAAAGGAGGAGCATCTGAAAAATACAGCGTCTTATGCCCTCTAGCGGTCACGGACAAGTTAAACTTTATAGTATATGGAGACTCCCAGGGGAAAGACAGCATCAGGCAAAACAGGCTGACGGCGAATTTCCAGGATTTCAAGCCGAGCTTTATTTTGCGTACCGGAGATATTTCGATGGGAAAGGGTTCGGATGCGGCTGATATTTTCGGAACAGACTGGTCCGTTAATTTCTTCAACGCAATTCCCAAGCAGGTTCTGGCGACAATCCCTTACTATGTGACCAAGGGAAACCATGACAGTGAAAGTCCCGAACAGATGAAGGCCTATAGCACTGTGTTCCCGCAGTTCAACGATTCCAGGAATTACAGTTTCAGGTGGGGAAATGTTCTTGTCATATCTCTGGGCATCGAATCAAGAATCGGCGAATTTGTGAAGAATAACGATGAGGCCTGGCTGAAAAATGAAATCGGAAAACACCCTGACGCGACATGGAAAGTGGCCTTCTTCCATGTTCCCCCATGGTCTGGAGGGAATCACGGGTCGAGCGAATGGGCCATTGGTGGCAGGGAAATATTGCTCAAGACATTGATTGAAAACGGAATTGATATTGTTTTCACGGGACACGAGCACAATTATGAAAGACTTAAGCCGGTTTCCCTTAAAGGTGTCAACGGTAATCCCGTGCAATTTGTCGTCACCGGGTGCGCCGGCTCAAATTTTTATGATGCAAAGGAGCAGCCGTTCATCGCAAAACTCATCAACAGGAAGGATCATTTCTGTTCTGTAACTGTCTCAGCGGGCGTATTGTGTGTGGAAGTATTTGATTCGGAAAAAAATCTTCTTGACAAGTTTGAAATCAGGAAGGAAAAAGGGATAAATGTTTTTGAATCAGAAGTATTTGAAGTAAATCAAAAGATAAAATAACTGTAAACCATGGGGAAGCATGTCGAAAAGAAAGTCAATCGATCATTACCTGGGTATTAACGAAAGCAAAAAGTTGAACTGCGCTCAGGCGGTGATCGCCGGATTCAAGGACAAATTCTCAATCGGAGACGAGACACTCGCCGCCTTCTCTTCTTTCGGAGGAGGAAAGGCACCCGACGGTTATTGCGGAGCGCTGTATGCGGCCCGGCACATACTCGAAAAGGAGAGGCTAGGAGAAATAGAAAAATGCAATGAAACCTTCATCAAAGCCGCAGGCTCAACTAAATGCAAAGAAATACGTAATTTGAAAAAGCTTTCATGCGTTGGCTGTGTTGAAAAAGCTGCAGAGATTCTGGATAGAATTCAGGAAGATGTTTAAATACAAGTTGCAATGTTTGATAGATGATACGGGGGCATTCATCTTGAAAACCCCTTTCGACTGAAATACTTTAAGCGTAGATATAATATCATTGGAGTTATATGACTCAGGAACGTGCAATAAGGGTACTTGCCGGATCCATGGTGCTAATAAGCTTAGGATTAGGTTTTCTCATTAGCCATTGGTGGTATGTTTTGACAGCTTTTGTAGGCATAAACCTTATCCAATCCGGATTCACTGGATTCTGCCTTCCTCAAAAGATTCTGGCAAAATTGGGTTTTAAGGAAGAAGCTTGTTCACAAAAAAAGAATACCTTTTCAAATTTGTCCTTATAATTGGAGTATTATGAAAAATAAAAATTTGATATCCTTCCTTGCTTCCGGATTATTCGTAGTCATACTGCTGCTGTGGATGTCAGGGAAATTCACATCCAAGGTACCCTCCGAGGCGCTTGAACCTGAATCTCAAAACATCCATGGGGAGGTGGTGCCTGTTCGTCTCGTTAAACAGCCCCTGACTGAGTCCGCTGTCGGTACTGTTCAAGCCGTACACGAGACAACCATTGCCTCAAAACTCCTCTCGCGTGTCATGGAAATGAATATAAAAGCCGGACAGGCTGTTAAAAAAAATGATGTCCTGATGCGTCTTGACGAAACCGATTTACGGGCGAAACTCCAACAGGCCAAATCAAGCGTTGTCATGGCTGAAGCTGCCCGCAACCAGGCAGCTCTTGACGAAAAAAGGCTGGGGACTCTAATCAAATCAAACGCCATCAGCCAGCAGGATTATGACAAAAGCGTCACAAAACTCAAGTCTTCGGATGCCGAATTAAAAAGGGCGCAGGAGGCTGTCAATGAAACCCAGTCAATACTGGATTATGCAACTGTACTATCCCCCATAGACGGGGTTGTAATAGACAAGAAAGTAGATGTCGGTGACACCGTGATACCCGGGCAGGTGCTCCTTAAGCTATTCGATCCAACACGCATGCAGATGGTTGCGAGCGTACGGGAATCACTAGCCTACAAGCTGAAGGTCGGACAGGAAATCGGAGTTAAGATTGACACACTGGACAAAATCTGCAGCGGCAACATAAGCGAAATTGTACCGGAATCCAGCTCCACAAGCAGAACTTTCCAGGTGAAAGTAACGGGTCCATGCCCCGAGGGCATTTATTCCGGGATGTTCGGACGGATATACATACCGCTGGCAGATGAACAGGTGCTGGTGGTTCCGGCAAAAGTTATCATGAAGTTCGGACAGATTGAAATGGTCAACATCGTCCACAAGGGACAGATAATACGCAGGACTGTTAGAACCGGCAGAAGCTTCGGAGAGGATGTTGAAATCCTTTCGGGACTCCGCGAAGGGGAAAAAGCTATTGTTCCAGCAGTTCTGGAGACGCAACAGGAGGAGAAAAGGTAGGGACTCCTGTATCACGTTAAAATTAGGCGGCCAGAGGCCGCAACTCTTAGTAACACAGGCTTCAGCCTGTTGTTGAATTAATCTGGAAAGGCAAAGGGAATTGCAGGCTAAAGCCCGCACTACTTTTAAAGGCATCTTTTAAAATTACTTAACTTTAAATTAAGCGGCAATAAATTTCCGCACTTCAAGTGCGAATTTCGCAATTCGAAAAAGTTTAATTTCAGAGTTTAGAAAACAGATGCCGGCAGCTTGCCGGCGTTCCAAAAAAACGGGAAATCGGCAATGTCAGACAAGCACGAAAATATAAAAACTACAGAGCATCAGTTCACGGACAACATCATCAGGATATTCCTGAAATCCAACATGTCCCTGATCTTGATTGTGCTGGCGACAATAATGGGTTTTGCCGCCCTGTACCTGACCCCTCGCGAGGAAGATCCACAGATAATCGTACCTCTGGCCGATATATATGTAAACTTTCCCGGACATTCCGCGTCCGAGGTCGAACAGCTTGTGACCACACCTCTGGAAAAGATTCTTTACCAGATTGACGGCGTCGAATACGTCTATTCAATGAGCCGTGAAAATCAGGCCGTCATAACTGTCAGATATTTTGTCGGGGAAGACAGGGAACGCAGTCTAGTAAAGCTATATAAGAAAATACAGGAGAATCTGGACATAGTTCCGCCTGGAGCGGTAGAGTGGGTTGTCAAGCCGATTGAAATCGACGATGTTCCCATCGTGACGCTGGCATTGACTTCCAGAACTTCCGACGGGATGACCATCAGGCGCGTCGCAGAAGAGATCACGCAGCACCTTTCAAGTGTAAAGGACGTTTCAAGGGCTTATGTGATTGGTGGTAGTCCGCGAGTGGTTCAGATATTCATGGATCCGGACAGGATGGCGGCCTATCATGTTTCTCCATTGGAGATGCAGCGTGCGATAAAGGCGTCCAACCTGAGGATGACTGCCGGAGATTTCAGAAGCAAGGACAATTTGATTGAAGTGGAAGTCGGGCAGCAGGTCAATGACGCTAGGCAGTTGCGTGAACTGGTTGTCGGCGTATTCGACGGACGTCCTGTATTTATCAAGGATGTGGCTGAAATTGAAGATGGTCCTGAAGAACTAAACAGTTACGTCAGATACGGACAAGGCCCCGCAAAGGGGTTCACGAAAGATGAATTCTTCCCCGGGACTTCCCTTGGCAAACAATCAACACAGAAAACTGAAGCTTCTGAAAGCAAAATCCCCAATCCAGCCGCAACGATTGCAATAGCCAAGAAAAAAGGGGCGAATGCGGTACTGGTTGCAAATGCGGTATTGAACAAGGCAGAGCATATCAAAGACTCAATTGTTCCTCAGGACATGGAGCTGGTTATAACAAGGAATTACGGGTTGACCGCAGATGAAAAAGTGAATGAACTCGTGTGGGGTCTTGCAATTGCGATTTTGATAATTGTAGTACTTCTCACATTTGGACTTGGCTGGCGTGAGGCTATTATCGTGGCGCTTGCGGTACCGGTGGTTTTCGGATTGACACTCGCAGTGAACCTTTTGCTTGGCTACACCATCAACAGGGTGACTCTTTTCGCGCTCATACTTGCACTCGGGCTTCTGGTTGACGACCCCATCGTGGATGTCGAGAACATAGCAAGGCATTTTTCTTTCCGGAAGAAAGCCACCCGGCGCATAGTGCTCGATGCCGTATCGGAAATACGTCCACCTCTGATAATTGCGACATTCGCAGTAATTGCCAGCTTCCTTCCGCTATTCTTCATAACCGGAATGATGGGGCCCTACATGCGTCCGATGGCGCTGAATGTCCCAGTCACAATGCTTATGTCAATGCTTGTCGCCTTCACGATAACACCATGGCTCGCGTACCATATGCTGAAACGTAAGTACAATGAAGGTGCACCCCTCCCCGATCATCAGGATGAAGCAAAAGGACATGATGCCGTAAAACAGGCCCGCCTATACAAGATTTTCCATCCGCTCATGGAACCGCTGCTGCGCACACGCCGCCGTTCTCTGGCCTTCCTCGCGGTAATCGCAGGACTTACCGTAGGAGCGATGGGACTGGCTGCAATACGAAGCGTTCCCTTGAAAATGCTTCCATTCGACAATAAAAATGAAATTCTGCTGGTTCTGGATTTTGACGAAGGGACAACGCTGGAACGGACAGATGCCGCCGTACGTGATTTTGAAAAGTATCTTTCAGGCGTTCCTGAACTTGCGGATTTCACAAGTTACGTGGGTGTGTCCTCTCCGATGGATTTCAACGGACTTGTGCGTCACTATTACATCAGGAAAGGCGACAATCTGGCGGAGATCAGGATTAATCTGGCCGGAAAAATGAACCGTAGCCTGCAAAGCCACGCGCTTGGATTGCGCATGCGCAATGAACTGCAGAAGATAGCTGATAAGAACCATGCGAAAATGAAGCTCGTGGAGACGCCGCCAGGACCACCTGTAATTGCCAGCCTGGTCGGGGAGATTTATGGACAGCCATACAACAGCTATGAGGATTTGCTTCTCGCCGCAGATACGGTAAAGGCGCGCCTTGCAAACGAACCGGGAGTTGTCGATGTGGATGATATCCGGGAAGCCCCACGTAAGAAATTCATATTCGTCACCGACAAGGAAAAAGCCACACTTAACGGCATCAGCACTGAAAACATCGCCAACACGCTCAAAATGGTGCTTTCCGGAACTACGGTCGGACTTGTACAGAGCGAAACAGAACGTAATCCTTTAAAAATAGAACTGAAGCTCCCTGTTTCACAGAGGACAAGCTCCTCGGATCTGGCACGCATATATGTAAAGGGCGAAACAGGACATCTCGTTCCCTTGTCCGAACTCGGACACTGGGAACCATCCCGTGTGGACCAGCAGATCTACCACAAAAACCTCCAGCGTGTCGCGTATGTGTTTGCGGAAACCGCAGGAAGACCACCTGCTGATGTCGTCGTGGATGTACAGAGTGACAAGGTAGATGCCGAATCCTCCACAGGCCCGGCTAATCGAATCAAAGCAGGAAACGGATGGCTGACCGATGCCACGGCAAAACCGGTATCCAGTAGGACCTTCCTGTCAAACGGCAGCGGCATAAAGTGGGCGATACCGAATAAATTCAAAGTGGATTTCTCCGGTGAGGGCGAATGGAAAATCACACTGGATGTATTTCGTGATCTCGGCCTGGCATTCGGAGCTGCACTGATTGGGATATACATACTCCTTGTGGCGCAGACAGCGTCCTTCACGATCCCTCTGGTGATAATGACGGCAATACCTCTTACGGTTTTGGGGGTGATGCCCGGATTCTGGCTGCTCAATCTACTGAGTTCAAATTACGTGGGCGGATATCTCGACCCGGTTTATTTTACAGCAACGGGAATGATCGGGATGATAGCGCTTTCTGGAATTGTGACGAGGAATTCAATCATACTTGTGGATTTCATACACAGGTCCCTGTCCGACGGCCGCACTCTTTTCGAGGCGATAATGGAAAGTTGCGTTGTGCGTCTGCGGCCGATTCTGCTGACGGCCAGCGCTGCAATGCTCGGAGCCGTGCCGATCATCATAGACCCGATTTTTTCCGGCCTCGCCTGGGCACTTATTTTCGGACTCCTCGCATCAACGCTGTTCACACTGTTCGTGATACCAGTCACCTACTGGCTCCTCTATTCCAACAAGCCCGGACACGGACTTCCCGAACCCGATGAAGAATAAGTTATTTGTGGCTCTTACTCAAATAACTACTGAATATCCGACCTGGAGAAGCAAAGCCGGAACCGATTTTGTAACCACAGAACACACTGAACACACAGAAAAGGATTGACCACGAAACACACAGACTACACGAAATATTTTACTTATCGAAAATGAGGGGATATACTGGGGAAAGCAGGCGTTAAAACAAAGGAGACAGGCGATGATTTATGAAGGAATGAGTGGGATTGGAAAGGTTTTGGGACACAATGCTGTAACCCGGACCGTAGTTACCTTGGGGATTGCGGTTGCCTGCTTGATGTTTCTGCCGACTGCCGCCGACGCATGCACCAGATGCGTCTACCTTGGACCAAATGACACGGTAATCGTCGCAAGATCAATGGACTGGGCAGAGGATCCGGGCACAAACATCTATTGTTTCCCTCGCGGCATGAAGCGCGACGGAACGGCAGGCTCTAATTCCATCACCTGGACCAGTAAATACGGCAGCGTCATCTGCTCCTTCTATGAGGTAGCCTCCGTTGACGGCATGAACGAGAAGGGACTGGTCTCAAACGTTCTTTTCCTGGTTGAATCAGACTACGGCAAAGCGGACGGCAAGAAGTCCACCATGTCGATAAGCCTCTGGGCCCAATATGTGCTTGACAACTTCGCCACTGTATCTGAAACTGTTGAAGCCCTGAGCAAGGAACCGTTTGTCATCATAGCACCCATGCTGCCAAACGGCGCCCGCGGCCAGGGGCACATGGCGGTCTCGGACCCTAGCGGCGACTCTGCGATCTTCGAATACATAAACGGCAAGCTGGTCATCCACCACGGACGCGAATACCAGGTAATGACAAACTCACCAACGTTCGACCAGCAGTTGGCGCTCAACAAGTACTGGGAGCAGATAGGCGGATTGACATTCCTCCCGGGCACCAACCGGGCCTCAGACCGTTTCGCAAGGGCGTCATTCTACATAAACGCCATTCCGAAAATGACCGATCACAAAAAGGCAGTAGCGTCTGTATTCAGCGTAATCCGAGGCGTTTCGGTTCCTCTTGGTATCACTACACCAGGCCAGCCCAACATCTCCAGCACTATCTGGCGGACGCTGTACGACCACAAGGACAAGGTTTTTTACTTTGACTCAGCCACCAGCCCGACGGTATTCTGGATCCCTGTGTCGGACATGGACTTAAGGGAGGGTGCTGATGTGAAGAAGCTGACGCTCAGAGGCGGCGAGACCTACAACGGCAACGTCGCCGCGGCTTTTGTCAAGAGCGAACCCTTCAAATTCCTGCCCGCCGAGGCGAAATAATCTCTTTTCCGAACTCATAATATCCTTAAATATGGGCTTGATTTAAACAATCAAGAATGATAGTGTATTTTTCTAATTCATAAGCATGATGGAATGGCTTTTATTGAATGATGAAACTTTTTACCATTCGAATTTTCCTTCTACTGCGCATGTCCGCATTTGCAAGAAAAAGGGCATGATTGATGATTTCTTCTCGAAAGGTGCGGATTCAGCAGAGAGATAAGCTACTCTTTGCACACCCCACAATCAGGAAAGACCCTATGACAAAAAAATCGTTATCTGAGAAAAGATTCGAAAAAGATTTCTTACAGCTAAAAAAACTCCTCATGGCCATGGAGCATCGTGTCGGCAACATTCTTGAGCATTCCGAGTGCGTAGCCATAATGGCCGCAGTAATCGCAAGGGAAATGGGGTTGAAAGACAAAAAAGAGCTTCTGCAAATACAATACGGGTCTTTCTTTCATGACATAGGGAAAATATCGATTTCAAAACGCATACTCCATAAATCCGCCTCCCTTACAAAACACGAATACACCATTATGAAAACCCATACTTCGTTCGGATATGAACTTATAAGCATCTTCCCCAGCTTCAAAAAGATTTCCAAAATCGTCCACCAGCATCATGAGTGCTGGGACGGTTCCGGCTATCCATGCAGTCTTAAAGGAAAACAAATCTGCCTGGGAGCCCGGATATGCGCGGTAGCAGATTCATTCCATGCAATGAGCACAGACAGAAGGTACAGTTCAAAAAAACCGTTGCCTTCTGTTTTAAATGAACTGAACAAGTGCGCCGGCACAAAATATGATCCCGAAGTCATTGAAGCCCTAAATAAATGTGTTAAAACCATTGACAAGATTTTAACAAAAAAAGAAAAGATAAAACTATGATGTCAATATTTGAAAAAGTCCTGAAGGAAGTCAATACGCCTTGGATGATGGAGAATTCCAAAAAGCTGATGGAGATAGAACTTGGACAGACGTTCGAAAATTACAGTGCGGCAGCGGTGTTTACAGCCAAGCTGATAAAAGAGGCGCGGCTGGAAAACTGTGAAATAATAGATTTCCCTGCAGACGGAAAAACGGTCTATCAGGATAAATGCATGCCTATCGCATGGCGTGCAAGCGTAGGAAAACTGACGATCAAAAAATCATCGGTTCCTTTTGACGACCCAGTGGTTGCAGACTATAAACGCCACCCGTTTCATCTGGTCAAGGGTTCAGTGGCGACTCCGCCGGGAGGACTGAATGTCCGGATAATCACAGAGAGCCAGCTGTTTGCCGGGGAAGATGCCAAAGGCTGTCTCGTCATGCTTAACCCTTTCACATGGCCACGTGCTAAAATATTGACGCCAGCCCTTGATCTTGGAGCAATAGGCCTTGTCTCTGATTTTTTAACAGTTCGCAATGATACGCCGCATGCGGTTCAATGGGTAACAGCTTGTACAGAGGGTGGCAATTGGCATGTTCAGGCAGGGGATCGCCCGTTCATATGTTTCAGCGTCAGTCCTGAAACTGGAGAGAGAATACGAGCGGCTGCAAGCTCGGGGGCAGTCACTGCGCATGTCGATTGCGATGGAGAAAGATATGAATCCTGCCTGCCGGTCGTAACCGCCATGATCCCAGGTCGTCAAAAGAAAGAGCTATGGATTCTTTCACACCTTTACGAACCTTTGATAAATGACAATTCCAGCGGAGTTGTGAGCTCGATAGAAGTCGCCAGGGTTATCAAATGTCTTGTTGCCTCAGGAGAAATACCGCCTTTGGAATTTTCGCTGCGATTGGTTTTTGCTGCGGAAATGTACGGCTTCGCCGCTTTTGCGGATAAAATGAAAAAAACCGATGTCATCGGAGCCATAAACACAGATGGCATGGGGATCACAAAAAACACAGCTGTCAATGCGCAGTTTTCTCCACCTGGGACCCCGTTTTTCGGCAATTACCTCCTTGAGAAACTGGTCCGCGAATATCAACCCCAGACAGATCCGGCAATTCTCAAAATTATACCTTACGGCCTATATGGAGATGATTCCTTCTTATCAGAGCCGAGCAACGGCATACCTACAGTCTGGTTCCGCGATACTTCTGAATGGTGGCACAATTCCGAATCAAAGATCAATATTGTGTCGGCATTGACTTTCTCGCGTCACACGGCATTGCACGGCGCCTGGATTGCAGGTGTTCTGACAATGAACAGGAAATCCCTCCCGGACGCTGTCACCGAAGCGTCAATGTTTGCAAAGAAGCATCTTCAGGAAGAAGCGATACATCTTGCAGAAGATTATGTTTCAGGCAAGTTGAGGATTGTCTCCGACCTTCAGAAAGAAATCCATGAACGCATGGAATACTATTTGAAAATTGAGGCCGAACGGCTTAGTGATTTCAATGATATCTGCAAGTCTGAACTGATTGAAAAGGAAGTCGATAATCTCAAGGCGGAAACTGTAAACATCATTGCCGATCTGAAACGTAAATTAAAGAATATCTCGGAGCCGGAAAAGCACATAAAGAACGATAAGTGGTTTGACTATGCCGCTTCAATTGTACCTGCCCGCGCTGTTACAGGATTCCCCTATGACCTTGTGGCGGTTCCGAAAGAGGAACGGACGCCTTTGCCGGGCGCCATGGCCTACGGGTCACTCTCCAGGGTTTTCGCGAATATGGACGGGAAAAAGAATCTGCAACGCTTGCTGCGCGAAAGTGAATGGGAAGAGGGGCAATCTCTGGAGCCTGTTAAGATAAAAAAATATGTGACCGCTGTTTCATATCTTACAGATTATGGCTATCTGAAAACCAAATTTGGAAGCAGCCTAGACAAAAAAGATCTTTTGAAGGCCTTGCGGATGGCTGGAATTACCAAAGGCGACCTCGTAATGGTGCATTCAGGCCTGTCCTCCTTCGGGAGAATTGAAGGCAGCGCTGAGACAGTAATAGACGCACTTCTTGAAAGCGTTGGACCAAAAGGGACAGTTTTGTTTCCGACATTTACAACCTCATTCATATACTTCGACGGGACGCTGAATAAAAGCCAGCGCTATCGCCCGTTTGACAGGAATAATCCCGCACAGGTAAATGTCGGCAAGATTCCACAGTCCTTCTTAAAAAGAAAAGGCGTGCACAGGTCAGGACATCCCACACATTCCGTCGCCGGAATCGGACAATTGGCGGAAAAATGTCTCTGCGCGCATAAGGAGACGGACTCTCCCACTGGTGAAAACAGCCCTCTTGCCAAGCTGACTGATCTCAAGGGGAAAATCCTTCATTTAGGCAGTGATCTTTCTGCAACAACCTTCCTTCATTTACTTGAAGATAAAATGGACCTTCCATACCTGGGGAATGCAGTTTGCAGGATAAAGGATCCCAATGGCAAAACCCGCACTGTGCTGATTCCCAAACATCTGCCTGGACACAGGGATTTTTATGACTCTGGCGCTGAGAATTCCAAATTCTTCAATAAGGCAAAAGCATACGGACTTGAGATAAGAGAAGTTTCGATGGGACTTGGAAAACTACGAGTCATAGAAGCCGGCAGCCTATATGAAATCGGTATCAGGATTACAAAGGAAGACCCGAATATTTTCCTGTGCGACAAGGCTGAATGTGCTTTCTGCTCAAGAAACAAGAAAAATTAGTTATTCGCCCACATGGTGTTGGCCGACAGAAGAAAGACCCTTATTTCGCGATGACTTCTTGGTCCTTATCGTCGTCATTGTCTGCATCAACACCTTCTTCGTCCAAGGAAGATAAAACCGGATAGCTGACTTTGAAGAAAGCGTTCTTGGGGAACTTCTTGTTGAACTCATTTTTGACTTTGGCGATATTCTTGTTGTCCCCATATTCCTGGACTATTATCAGCATCTTTGTTTTTCCCTTGGCTGCTTTGCCTTCGGTATTTTTGCTCTGACCTGAAACGTCAATAACTGTAAATCCCTCAAAAAGAGGGGAAACTGATTTGTCCATAAAAGTCTGCCACTCGTCTTCGGAGACAGCTGTCCCATCCGGCTTAAGCATACCGAAATACAGTTCCGTTTTGACAGAACCGCTGCAAGCAACTTCCTCATACTGGCCCTGAGCATCATACTCCAGCAACACTTCCCGATTGACCTTGTTTAATGAATTTATGTTTATGCATGAACTGAAAACCGCACACATGAAAACCGGGACAGCAACCTGTAGAATTATCTTTTTCATCTTTGAAATCCTTTACTTTTGATTATTTCCGACAATATAGCGCATTATGAGGCATCCGCTAGAAACATTATATTGTATTTTGGGATCGCCGGCAACTTGCCGGCAGTCTTCATCTTTTCCACCTCCAGATCCCGCTGCCGGCAGGGATGCCGGCGCTCCATGTCTTGCCGGACCGCCAGCATCTTGCTGGCAGTCTTCATCTTTTCCACCTCCAGATCCCGCTGCCGGCAGGGATGCCGGCGC
>CAZION010000017.1:0-52422 GCA_964540865.1 uncultured Victivallis sp. | reverse complement strand
TCCGTGTCTCTTACCGGACCGCCAGCATCCTGCTGGCAGTCTTCCTAAAGAGTCCGGATTAGTCCGCTTAAATTGGAGTTCAAGATTTCCGTCTGGGATATTCCCGCAAATAACATTTTTATGTATTTTTGCAATCAGCTCATTGGAATGGTAATTTCTCCGCGTAAATCCATTAACCCCTGAAATGAAACAATGAAGATAAAATTGCTGATTCTGGCTCATCTCATTATATTCTGCTTTTCACTTAGCTGTCCTGCCGAAGATAAGGTTGCCGATAAAAAACCCAGGAGTGAAAGCTTTTGGGAAAGCTTCTACAACTTCTTCTTGCCGCATCTGGAAAAAAGGAACGTGCTCTTTGAAAAGCAGACGCAGTATTTTCTCGTGACTGTCGAGGAAGATGGCAAAGGCTGGCGGCACATGGTTTTCAACCCGAACAAAGGTTCTCAGGGAATATGGAATCCAAACACGCCTGATGAACTGATTTCAAACTACTGCAGGTTTACGAGTATTTTCATGCCGGCAATAGACCATCCTCCCAAAAGAGTGCTTTTCATCGGACTCGGGGCCGGTATCGTCCCCAGATTCCTGAGGAAACAGTTTCCAGAAACGGTAATCGACATTGTCGAAATCGACGGGGAGATTCCCGATATAGCGGAAAAATATTTCGGATTCAAGAAAGACGCGAAAATGAACATCACCATTGGCGACGGTCGCGACTTCATCAATCGGACAAAAGAAAAATATGATATTGTCTTCATAGATGCATACACCTCTACAAACATCCCTTTCCAGCTGACAACCGTAGAATTCTATCAGAAGGTGCACGATGCACTCACACCGTCTGGAATAATGACTGCGAATATCGCAAATCTCGGGAGACCGAAATTCATTTCAAGCGAAATAAAAACTGTCTTGGACGTTTTTCCCAACCTCTCAGTGTTCATATGCGGGAACCGGTCCAACTATATCCTATTTGCACCAGTCCATCGAAAACTCGACAATTCCGAACTCAAGATTAAAGCATTTAAAATAGAGGCCGATAGAAATCTTAATCTGAAAATGCATGAGATGATTGATACTAGAATGACCGTAGCTGAACTCAGAAAAATGACGGACGGTGTGGAACCGTTAAAAGACGATTTCGCCCCAGTGGAGACCATGGAGTGAAAACACGTCATTCCAAGTAATGATGGATTTTGGGATTACTGGGTTTTAATGTCCAAGCAGAAAAAGGACAGCCCTTGCGGGCTTGATCCTCCTTCGCGTAAAGCTACGGAGGACAGGCTACGAACGAATTCGCCTCAAATACAGTATTCATTGTTTGTAGTTAACCCCGCAAGGGGTGTTTTCTTATACCTTTTCGAGAAGGCTCTAGTTAATGCCGCAAGGCATGTTCTCGGATTATTTGTCTTTGTTTGGTTATTGAAAACTTGAATTTGTTTCGTATTTGGAGCTTGGTATTTGGAGTTTGAAGGAATTTTTATATGTCTAAGACAATCTTATATTTGATCGCTTTCATTACCGGGTTTGCCATAATGGCTTACGAGATACTGGGGGTGAGGGTCTTGTCTCCATATTATGGCAGCTCCGTACATGTATGGGGTGCAATCATATCAGTTTTTCTCGCAGGCCTCAGCATAGGATATGCGGTTGGAGGAAAACTTGCAGATAAAAATCCAAGCATCAGAATCATGTCAAAGATAATCCTTGTCCCGTCGGCAATTATAGTGTTGTTCCCTTTTTACGGTTATTTGCTATGCAATTTATTTTATAATCATGTGTCACATGCAAAACTTGGAGCCCTGCTTCTTTCAATCACTCTTTTTATTCTTCCGTGCATATTCATGGGGGCCGTAATCCCGCTCCTGGTAAAAATGCTGGCTACAGACAGTGGCAGGATTGGCTCGGCAGCAGGAAATGTCTACGCAGTATCAACAGCCGGAAGCATAGCTGGCACGCTTTTCACCTCGTTTTTCCTGATAAGCCTGGTAAGCGTTTCAAAAGGAATCATGCTGACCGGACTTCTGCTTGCCTCATGCTGGTTTCTGTGCCTGCTCTATGAAAAGACAGGCAAGAGAAAATAACACCTGACTCATTGCTGGATGACGTATAAATAAACTTGATATAACTCATATAAGTGCTATTATTTGAGTTATAAAAGTCGAGGTTATTGCTCATGACTTGGAATTGGCAACAGGCGGACTGGCCACATTTTCGTTATAGACACGAGGCGCTTGCCGTGCTGGAGAGTCGTTTCCTTCTCCAGTCTGGCAAATTGTATGGAGCTGTCAAACATCTCAAACAAGATGAAAAACAGGCGTTGACCGTAGATTTGATAAGCGATGAGGCGTTGAAGACCGCAGAAATAGAAGGGGAATACCTGAACCGCGACAGTCTCCAATCGTCTATCCGCAGACAGTTCGGACTGCATACCGACCGCCGACATGTGTCTGCATCCGAACAGGGACATGCGGAAATGATGGTGAGCTTATATGAAACCTATGCTGTTCCCCTAACTCATGAAACTCTCTTTTCATGGCATGCTGCTCTGACCAGCGGACGACGAGACTTAGCTGAAATGGGCGGTTACCGTGTGCATGACGACCCCATGCAAGTGGTTTCCGGTCCCACCCACGAGCCAGTTGTGCATTTTGAAGCGCCTCCTTCAAGTCGGGTAAAATATGAAATGGATACGTTTTTAAATTGGTTCAACTCTTCAGCTCCGGATGGTGATAATCCGCTCCCCGCCTTGGCACGCGCCGGAACAGCCCATCTTTATTTTGTCAGCATTCATCCCTTTGAGGATGGCAATGGCCGAATTGGCCGTGCAATTGCGGAAAAGGCCTTGGCACAATGCCTGGGGCAACCGTCGCTAATTGCGCTGGCGTTCACGATCGAACGCAAGAAAAAGGACTACTATTCCGCCTTGGAAAACGCCAACCGCAACAATGAGATTACAGACTGGTTGCTATATTTTTCTGAGACAATACTGGATGCTGGGGCCATGACGGTTGACAAGATTGATTTCCTGATCGCAAAGGCAAAGTTTCATGACAAATTCCGCAAGGCATTCAACGAACGTCAGGAAAAAATTATTGCACGTCTTTTCCAGGAGGGCCCGAACGGTTTTATTGGCGGGCTCAGCGCTGAGAAATACATCCGCATCACGAAAACATCACGTGCGACTGCGACCCGGGATCTCGCGGAGCTTGTCTCCATGGGAGCCCTGGAGAAAACCGGACAGTTAAAGGGCACCCGCTACCAACTCAGCCTGAATATCCAATAGTAAAGAACACCAGGCTGTGTTTTAACGAGCAATCAAGGAGAACGCTGAAAAATGAAAATAAATAACTCTATTCATGACGGGCTAAGCCGGTTTGCGAAAGATAAGCATATAAGTATCCTATACGCCTGTGAATCTGGAAGCCGGGCATGGGGATTCGCATCGCCTGACAGCGACTACGACGTGCGCTTCATCTACATACATCCTCAGGACTGGTATCTGTCTATTACTGACCACAAGGACACGATAGAGCCGGTCATAGAGGGTGAACTGGATTTCTCAGGATGGGATGTCCGGAAAACCTTGGTCCATTTCAAAAAATCCAATCCGACGCTCCTTGAGTGG
Source organism: uncultured Victivallis sp. (assembly GCA_964540865.1). Classification (GTDB taxonomy): domain Bacteria; phylum Verrucomicrobiota; class Lentisphaeria; order Victivallales; family GWF2-50-93; genus GWF2-50-93. The sequence continues at coordinate 48,794 of CAZION010000017.1, read as the reverse complement.
CTCCAGTCCGGAATCGTCTATCTGGACAATTACGGATTTGCGGCGAACCTGAAAAACCTGATACCTGATTATTATTCATCGCGCAGATGCCTCTACCATTATCTGAGCATGGCCAAAAGCCAGTATCTGACTCACTTCAATGAGGAGAAAGCATCTTGTAAAAAGTATTTCTACGTGATTCGCCCACTGTTCGCCTGCAGATGGATTGAGGCCGGTCTTGGCCCAGCACCCACAGAGTTTCAAAAGCTCATGGAAAAAGTAACTCCAGATGCCATGATGAGTAAGACCATCGAGGAGCTTCTTGAGAGGAAGAAAAAGAGCATGGAGAAGGACAAGGGCAGCAGAATTCCGGAACTTGACAAGTTCATTGAGTCAGAGATTGAGCGGATAAGGCCTGAACAGTTCCCAGATGCCAATACAGATGATGTCGAACCTCTGAACCGACTCTTCAGGGAATATCTGGAAAAGGCGTGGGGAAATTAGTTTTACGCAGGTAAAAACAATATGAGTTATAAGGATATAAACGCTCTCAGGAATTCTGGACGGCTGATCTTCGAGATCGTTTCGGGAAGCCATTCGTACGGACTCCAGTCTGCTGAGTCCGATATTGATCTTCGCGGCATCTTTGTGATTCCTGCAAATGAAAGAATATCTCTATCAAAAACACTAGAGGAGATAGGCGACGAGAGACAAAACGAGAAATATTATGAATTAAAAAAGGTCTTCCTGCTGGCGTCACAGTGCAATCCCACCATAATAGAACTGCTCTGGACTCCCGAAGACTGCATAAGGTTCTGCACGCCTGCCATGGAAAAGATAATCGCCAATAGGAATAAGTTCCTGTCGCAAAAAGCATTTGACACCTTCTCCGGATATGCATATTCCCAGATCAGGAAGGCTTCCGGTCAGAACAAGATGGTGCGAAATCCGCAGCCTGATAAACCACCGGAGAAAACCGACTCCTGCTGGTTTATACCTCCGGCTTCAAAGGCCGACAATCCATGCAGGCCGGTTCCGTTGAAGAATGCCGGCATCAAGCTGGAACGCTGCCATGCGGCGGCCCTTGAGCATGCGCCGTTTGTCTATCGTATCTACGACTACGGCTCAAAGGCGAAAGGCGTGTTCCGGGGCGATATGCCGGTCTGCGAATCGATTCCCCTGGAAGATGAATGCAGCAGATTCCGCGGCCTGCTGATATACAATCGCCAGGAATACGACAAAGCACTAAAGGACTGGCATCGATATCATGACTGGAAGAAAAACCGCAATGAAAACAGATGGAAGGATCAGGATGGCGAGGAGTTCCAGTATGACAGGAAGAACATGATGCACTGTGTCAGACTGCTGATTTCCGGAGAGAACATACTCCGTCATGGATGTCCTCTTGTACGATGCAAGGGAAGCACAAGGAAATATCTTCTCGACATAAGGGCCGGGAAATTCAGCTATGAACAGATTATGGCCGAGGTGGAAAAGAGAATGGAAATGCTTGGGGAGCTGCTGGGAAAAAGCAATCTGCCCTCTGAATCAGACATGAAAGCCATAAACAAACTATTCATGGAGATTGCACAATAGTCGTAACAATAAGGAAAGCTACTAAGTTTTTCCCTGCGGGAAAAATGCGTCCTTACGGTGCGAAATTTCGTAATGGTCTATAACCTATTTTGGCGGTCGGCGATATTGTCCCAGGTCACGTTGAAGCGGGCAAGATATTTGCGCAGTCTGTCGGCATCATTTGCAGTCGCTTTCTTTGTGCGTGATGCGGCGAACAACCTGCGTCCAGCCTCGGAGAGTGTGCGAGATTCGCTACAGACAGAGAGCACTGAAGCAAGCTGTAGGCGATCGAACATATCAATCTTCTCCAATTTCTCCATAGGAATCAGCTTCTTCATCAGAACATGTCCCCCCTGCCCTCCAATATCGCCTTCCCCGGGACGCTGCCAGTTTGACTTCAACCTAACTATCTCCTCTTCCACAATGTCGATCGTTATGCGGCCTCCTGGCACGAGAGTAGCCATACGCATTACAGCGCTGTTGAGATCGCGGAAGTTCGCCGCCCACATCGCTTCTCCCGACAATGCGAAATCCAGGAACCTTTTCCGAGCCTCCTTATTGAAAGTAACCCTGCGTCCCGAACGCTTTGCAAATCCGTCCAATTCAAAATCCAGATTAGGGGCAATGTCTTCGGCGCGTTCACGCAGTCCCGGCATTCGGAAAGTCCATAGCTGAATGCGGACAAGAAGATCCTCGCGGAAACGACCATGTATGACGGCATCGCGTAGTTCACGGTTCGTGCCGCAAACGAGTTGGAAGTTGCTTTCGACGTCGCGGTCGGCACCCATGGGCAGAAATTTTTTCTCCTCTATCGCCCGGAGAAGCATGGCCTGTTCATCAAGACCGAGCTCGCCGATCTCGTCCAGGAAGAGCATACCGTTGTGCGCGGACAGGAGCAGCCCGTCACGATCCTGCGTGGCACCTGTGAAAGAGCCCTTCTTGTGTCCGAATAGCGTGGAGAGCGAGGTATCGCCGCGCAAAGTCGCGCAATTGACTTCGACAAAGGGTGCCTTCTCCTTAAAAAGACCGCGCGCCTTCTTGAGTTCATAGAGCCTTCTTGCTAGACGCGACTTCCCGGAACCTGTCGGCCCCATCAGCAGTACTGGCTCCGATGAGCGTAAGGCGACCTGTTCAATGCGCTCGATAAGGCGGTTGAACTGAGGGCTCCTTGTCTCGATACCGCCTTTGAGAAATGAGATGTCGTCCTCAAGCTCCTTCTCGAAACGGCTCGCGATAACGTCATATTTCGAAAGATCCAGATCAATCACGGTGCAGGTGCCTGCGCAGCCTTCGCGCCTTCGATCTCCAGGCGGACTTGTCTGCACCAGCTTCGCAGGGAGATGCCGGGATTCAGTCAGAAGGAAAAGACATATCTGCGCCACATGGGTTCCGGTCGTGATATGGACATAGTACTCCTCCGCGTCGGTATCGAAGCGGTAGTTCTTGGCAAAGTCGAAAAGTCCGCCGTAAACTTCCCCGAAGTCCCACGGATTATTCATATCGACCAGATGCAACCGGACTTCCGTTTCTGGAGATGCGGTGGATATGTCCTTTTCCATCGCTTTTGCAAGTGAGGTGAAACTTCTCTGGTAAATTAGATCCAGGCGGTCGAAGGGCAGCTCCTCCTGCTGGCAAAGGCCGACGGTGGGCCGCCATTTGTTCCAGCGGTCATTTCCGCCGCCATTGTCAAGCATAGGGCCGAGAAGTCCGATTACCACGCGTTTCATACAACTTGTCCTTTGACTTAGGCGGTTAAAGGCCGCAACTTTGAGTAGGGGCGGGCTTTAGCCTGTCCCCAGGATTTAAGATTAAGAAATGGTACACCCTTAAGGGCGTACCTACTATATCAAGTAATAGCAAACAATGTATAAGCTTATAATATAATATAATATTTTAGATTATAATATAAATATATTGGGTATTTAATCAAACCGTAGAAGGGTCTGTAAAAGCATTTATGATTCATATCTTTATTATTATCAATATGATGCGAATTTATAAAATTGCGATAATCGCAGATTGGCATGCGCATTGCTAATGGGATATTACAAATTATTGTACTTGACAAGTATTTTTTTTAATTAAAAAATACATGCAAATCAGGAAGGATGTGAATTTCATGATCAGGATCGATGGAAGTTTTGGAGAGGGTGGCGGGCAGATGCTCCGCACTGCGTTGTCATTGTCCCTTGTGACCGGAATGCCGGTCACTCTGGAAAAGATTCGCGCGGGACGCAAAACGCCCGGACTCATGAGGCAGCACATGACTGCGGTCAAGGCCGCCGCCGAAATCGGAAACGCGGAAGTGACCGGAAACGATCCGGGTTCGCGGAACCTTGTGTTCAAACCGCGGAAAATCAAAACCGGTTCATACCGCTTTGCAGTCGGCTCGGCTGGGAGCTGTACGCTGATCCTCCAGACAATCCTACCTGCCCTTGTCATGGCGGAAGATTCATCGGAAGTCGAGATCGAAGGCGGCACACACAACCTGATGGCACCCCCTTTCGACTTCCTGGCAAGGACATTCCTGCCATTGCTGGAACAGATATCAGGCGCAACAATTACAGCCGAACTTGTACGTCATGGTTTTTATCCTGCGGGAGGGGGGCTGCTAAAACTGCGTGTTACGCCTGGAACAGTAAAACCGGTCAAGGCACTAAAGTTATTGGAGCGAGGAAAGATAGTGAAGTGTGAAGGAGTTGCCATGGTGTCAAAGATTTCCGACGACATTGCCAGGCGCGAACTCAAGAAGCTTTGCTCCATGCTCGGTTGGGATGAAACTGAGACACGCCTGGAACGCATTACAACTTCACCTGGACCCGGCAACATTGTCATGGCCGCAGTCACGTCGGAATGCGGTGTAACGGAAATCTTTTCCGGATTCGGGCGACTCGGTGTTACCGCAGAAAGGGTTGCCGATGGAGTGGCAAGGGAAACCCGGGCATACATCGCGGCCGACGTTCCGGTCGGGCAGCATCTGGCCGACCAGCTCCTGCTGCCTATGGCGCTGGCAGGTGCAGGAGAATTCCGCACAATGTCTCTAACACTGCATGCGGAGACGAACTTGCATGTTATTGGAAAGTTCCTGCCCATCGTGGCGGATATTGTAAACGAGGAAGATGGAACCGTGAAAATCAAAATAAAGAAGGTGCAATAATGAAATGGGTAAAAGATAATCTTGGAACGCTTCCGGTGAAAAGCTGGTGCGACAGCCTTGAGGAGGGGGCGCTTAAGCAGGCGTCAAACCTGGCAAGCCATCCCGCGCTCTTCAGACATGTTGCGCTTATGCCGGATTGCCATTTGGGTTACGGAATGCCCATCGGCGGCGTAATCGCGTGCGACAACGCAGTAATCCCAAATGCCGTAGGCGTAGACATTGGCTGCGGCATGGATGCGGTGCAGACTAACTTGCCGGTGGATGTTGCGCTGCCGGAGCTTATCAAGAAAGTCCTGCATAGCGTCAAGCGTTCAGTGCCTGTAGGCGAAGGCCGCGCACACGGCTCGCGCCAGACTTGGGAAATCTTCGATTCACGTGACGGTGACCGTCCCGGAGGTGTGGACTCCCACTGCTGGAATCTGGCGCACTGCAACCTCGGGACTCTCGGAGGGGGAAACCACTTCATTGAGATCCAGAAGGGAGACGACGGACTTGTGTGGCTGATGATCCACAGCGGATCCCGTAACCTCGGATATCGCATTGCGGAGCATTACCACAAACTCGCTCTGGAGCTCAACCAGCTCTGGCATTCTTCGATTCCGGACAAGCAGCTCGCATTCCTTCCCGCGGATTCCGCAGAAGGGCAGGCTTACATCCGCGACATGAATTTCGCGCTTGATTATGCGCGCGAAAACCGCAGACGTATCATGGAGGTGTTCAAACGGGAACTGGCGTATGTTTTCAAAGATGCCGTATTCACCCGTGAAGTGAATATCCATCACAACTATGCTGCCATCGAGAATCATTTTGGCAGAAATGTGTGGATACACCGCAAAGGTGCGACTTCCGCAAAACAAGGCGAGATCGGAATAATTCCTGGAAGCATGGGTACATCCTCATACATCGTCGAAGGTCTCGGCAATGCCGAATCCTTCATGAGCTGCTCTCATGGCGCAGGCCGCAGAATGGGGCGTTCCGAAGCCTGTCGCCAGCTCAGCAAAGAGGAATGCGAGAAGGCGATGGAGGGGATTGTCTACGACGGTTTCAAAGTCGCCAAGGGCAGACATGGACAGGATCCCTCTAAGGGCGTGGTCTATGATTTAGAAGAGGCACCTCTGGCATACAAGGATATTGAGGATGTGATCGCTTCGGAGCTGGATCTCGTAAAGCCCATGGTGAAACTGCGACCCATGGGCGTTGTGAAAGGATAAGAGGCGGCTGAAAGCTGCGGGTTTAAGTAGTTTGCGATCTCCGAGCGCAAGAAACTAATTCGCCTTTTGCGCCAAGGATGTCGCAAGCTACTTACAACTTTGAATTTCCTTAACTTTGAATTAGGAGATCAAGAACCGGAACTTTTGAACAATCCTTCGACAAGCTACTTCGACCTTGCTCAGTACAGGTCAGGACAAGTCGAACAGACGAACAATTGAATATCGAATCTCGAACGCAAGAAGAACTGGAAAGCCGCGCTAGATGAGATGAAGAAACAGTTAGCGGGAAAAAAGGAATAATGCCAATATGCACACAAAAACAAAAGCGAGTGGAATTAAAAACCAAGCGAAAAAAGTTCCAACGCCTTCTGTATCCGTATTGTCAGAAGAAGTGATAGTTACACTTATTTCCTGGGACTGAATTTTCAGTGTCTTTTTCATATTATTACTTTATCATTATTTTGAAGATTTTCTATGTTCACATATAGGGATTTCAGAGTTTATAAAGACCAACAAAGATCTAGACACACATCCGCTTTCGCTAAAATGCTACGGTGGACAGGAATGTTGTGAACTCCAACTTTCTCGTCCTATTCGATGTTGGATGTTCGAAGTTCAGATTATTTGCCGCTTAACTTAATCTACCCGTTGTTCGACATCGGATATACCTTCATGAGGAGAATTGTCTCCATAATCTCCCGGACCTTCCTGTATATTCCGGGACACTCGCTCTCCCTGTGGCCGGCAACGTTTAGGACGGGATTCTTCGGAATCCTCATGCATCTATCGCTCCGGCATATTATAAATCCGTCGTTTTGCAGCCAGCCGAGAACATGTGCCGCAATATCGGCATGCATGATATGCGCCAGATGACACGGCCTGCCAATCTTCTCGGCATATTCGACAGTCAGCTTCGACCCGCCTTCAGAACGGCGTCCGCAGTAGAACACCAATGTGGCGTCGGAATCCCTGACATTCTTCCTTGTGCGGTCCTGGTAGAAGCTGGACTTGGTCTCCTTGAGCTTGTACTTCCTCGGAATCCTGCCGTCCTCGGCCCGGCGGCCCTTGGGACACCAGCCGCCATGCAGAACACCGGCTTCCATGGCGGCATCAAGCGCTGCCCTGTCGGCACCGGTCTGTCCACCGGAAATCACCTTTGAAACTGGAAATCTTCTCTTTTTCATTTTCCTCCGGACAGGATTACAGGATTTTCAGGATTTAATTCCACTTAAAAATAAACCGAAGCAATTTCAAAATTGCCTCTTTTGAGCTGATTTCTTAAGTTGGAGTTCAAGCTTTAGCTTGCGTATCTTATTGAATAAGAACAAACTAAAGTTTGAACTCCAACGGAAGACATTGCCATAGCAACATTTTCCTGCATTTTGAAATCAGCTCAAACCATATTAAAATTACTTCGAAGCATCTCAGCTCTTAAAATGAACTTCCACCGTAACCTGCTTTTTTCGCCCATTGCGTTTCGTTATGATAAAAGATTTTTCTCTCACGGTGTAATTTTCCGGATCTATCGGCTTGACTTCAGTATAATAATAATCGATCCTGCTGCCGCATCTTGGGCAGGTATATATTACGTCGCACGACCTTGCGAAAATCGCAAGGAGACCGAGCCACGGATTGAGTATACAGAATATGACCTCCCAGAACAAACTTCCGCCAAGGCTGTACTTGAACTTTCCACTGTATAAACAGTTGGGGCATGTTCCTCTAATATCCATAGACACGATTCTCCCTTTATGCGCGAGACTCTACTGTGCCGGATAGGACATTTTGCGTCCTTATGATTTTCATGAGGGCAAATATTTTTAATAAATTTTCGTCCAGAATATTTAAAAGGACACAAAATGTCCAGGCCATTAAGTATTTTAACTGCCAGACGCATACGAATGAACTTAACCGGCTACGCCGGGGTTTCTCAGATTAACCTTCCCCTGCCAGTTTATCTGGCAGGAAAGGAAGATTGGAGAGCTAAGGTAATATTCCTTAGCCTCCCAATCTTTGCCTCCTGCGGGACAAGCCCGCAGGGGGGCTAAAATACAATTTCCTATACGATCAAGTTAAAGGTAACACAGGCCGACTGCCTGTGCTACGTTCATATTTAGGGAAAGGAATTCATGCCATGGATCAGGAAGCATGGGAATATTTTGAAAAGCACAAGAGGCAGGCTGTCAACATAGCTCTGCCTGAAAGGGAAGAGTCTGAGTCGAATATCACGGAAAAGCAGATTGGTTTTAATTTTTCTCGTAATCATATTTTCATAATGAAATGACTTTTATTTGCAGATCACCAGCTATACGGGACATTGAATAACCGTCTCTAACGGATTAATTTTTAAAGATTCCATAAAGAAGAAACAATGAACGGGTAGAACCATAGACGGATGAAATTCAAAGAGACAGAAACGCGTGAACTGAAAAAATCCACTTCTGAACTGAAAGAGGGCGTAATTTCCATTGCCGCAATCCTCAACAAGCACGGCAAGGGTGAACTGTATTTCGGCATAAGGAACGACGGCACCGTTGTCGGTCAGCAAATCGGGGAAGCTACACTGCGGGAAGTCTCAAGAGCGATATCCGATCACATTGAACCCAAAATATATCCCAAAGTCGGGATTGACAGCATTGACGGGAAAAAGTGCATCCACGTGGAGTTTAAAGGCGATGATTGTCCTTACTTCGCCTATGGCCGCGTTTATATGAGGGTGGCTGATGAAGACAGGCAGGTCTCCGCCAAGGAGATTGAAAGGCTCATTACCCGGAAGAACAATTACAAATCGCCCTGGGAGACAGAAGTGTCAGAACTATCCGTCCAGGACGCAAGCGCCAAGGCCATCAGACAGTTTGTCAAACGCGCCAACGATGCGGGCAGATTGAGTTACCGTTATGACAACGCCCAAAACGTGCTACATAAGCTTGGACTTACCAAGGGCAAAAAACTGCTCAACTCCGCACAGGTCCTCTTCTGTAAAAGCAACAGCCTTGAGGTTCAGGCCGCTGTATTCGCCGGCAATGACAAGAATACATTTCTAGACATGAAAAGTTTCAAGGGCAATCTCTTCGACCTTATCAAGGAAAGCGAATCCTATATTAAGGAGCACATAAACTGGAGAGCCGATCTTTCCGGCGGTCAACGCAGGGATATACCGGAAATCCCCCTTCGTGCGATAACCGAAGCCGTCGTAAATTCCCTCTGCCATCGCGATTTTTTCAACGGAAAGGGCAATGAAATCGCCGTCTTTAAGAACAGGTTAGAGATCTACAATCCTGGCAGGTTCCCGGATGATTACTCGCCTGCGGACTTTATTAAAGGCAGGGAGCGAAGTGTGCTTCGCAACCCTGCAATCGCCAATGCGCTCTTTCTTGCAAGCGACATTGAGCGCTGGGGCTCAGGGCTCAAACGTATTTACGACGCCTGTCATGAAGCCGACGTAAAAGTGGAATTCCAGCCTATTAAAAGCGGATTCCTCGTAATCCTGCACAGGATGGATACCAGCGCCGGAGATGCCGGAAAAGCCGACAAGCAGACCGCACAAGCAATCACAGGGGCCCAGACAAACGGCCCAGTCGGCAAGCAAGTCACAGGAAATGTTGCGATGAAGCCAGAGTCGCAGCCAGAGTCGCAGCCAGAGTCGCAGCCAGAGTCGCAGCCAGAGTCAATGGATTTACGGGTTGTTCGTCTTCTGCAGAGAGGTCCGCTTGGAAAAGTCGAATTATCTGCGGGGCTGAGACAAAAGGAGATTTCTGGCCAACTGAACAAAATAGTCCGCATCCTCTTAAACGGCGGATCAATCGAGATGACCATCCCCGACAAGCCCAACAGCCGCCTGCAGAAGTACCGGCTGACGGAAAAGGGCAGAAAATTGATTGACGGTAAAAAATAGGAAATAAGTAATCATGCCGACATTGAACTGGATAGGTAAGAAAGCGGTCGAAAACCATCACCGGGAGGTGCCGTTTCACCTGCTGAAGGACGCGCCGGAACTTTCCGTCGGTGATCCGGGCTCCGGCAACCTCCTCGTCGAAGGCGACAACCTCCTCGCCCTGAAAGCCCTCCTCCCTTATTATGCCGGACAGGTCAAATGCATTTACATAGACCCTCCATACAACACAGGTAATGAAAACTGGATTTACAATGACAATGTCAACAGCCCCGAAATCAATGAATGGCTCGGGAATGTAGTTGGTGGTGAATTCGATGATCTCACCAGGCACGACAAGTGGCTCTGCATGATGTATCCGAGACTTCATTTATTGTATGACATGCTCCGGGATGACGGAGCGATATTCATAAGCATTGATGATAATGAAGTCCAAAACTTGCGTGCAATAATGGATGATGTCTTTGGCAAGCAAAATTTCATTACGACAATCATCTGGCAAAAGGTTTATTCACCGAAGAATTCCGCAAGGCATTTTTCAGAAGATCACGATTACATTGTTGTTTATGCGAAAAATGCAAACATATGGAGGCCAAACTTAATACCTCGTAATGAAAGTCAAGATAATGCTTATAAAAACCGAGATAATGATCCGAGGGGGCCGTGGAAAACAAGCGACTTATCAGCGAGAAATCCCTATAGTTTAGGAACATATAGTATTACTTGTCCTTCTGGTCGTGTAATTCCCAATCCTCCAAAAGGGCGTTGCTGGTCAATTTCTCAAAAGACATTAGAGTCTATGAACAAAGATGGGAGGATCTGGTGGGGGAAAAATGGAGATGCCATTCCACAGTTAAAAAGATTCTTAACTGAAGTAAAACAGGGAGTAGTTCCCCAAACTTTATGGTTTTATGAAGATGTTGGTCACACCCAAGATGCAAAAAAAGAAATTCTTAACATACTAAGCTTTTCTGATTCTGAATCTGTATTCATAACGCCGAAACCTACTCTTTTAATAAAACGCATTCTTCAAGTTGCATCAAATCCCGGGGATCTCATTCTCGACTCTTTTTCCGGTTCTGGAACGACTGGACACGCAGTAATGCAGACGAACAAGGAAGACGGTGGAAACCGCCGTTTCATACTTATTGAAATGGATACGAATATCTGCCGGAATGTGACGGCGGAAAGACTGAAACGCGTATCCCAAGGCTATAAAAAGCAGGACGGGACTGATGTCGAGGGGCTGGGAAGCGGTTTCCGGTTTGCGACACTTGGAGAGCCGCTTTTCGACGAGAAGGGGAGAATCCGGGATACGGTGCGTTTTGCGGATCTCGCAAGACACGTTTATTTCACGGAGACCGGTGAACCGCTGGCAAACAAAGATGCGTTGAAGCGTCACAGCTCCCCGCTCCTCGGAGTTCATCACGGCACTGCGGTCTATCTGCTCTACAACGGCATTCTGAAGGACAAATCGCCGTACGGTGGAAATGTCCTGACAAGCTCCGTGCTTTCAATCCTCCCGGCACACGACGGGCCGAAAGTCATTTACGGGACAGCGTGCAAAATCGGTGCCGACCGTCTGCGCCGCGAGGGAATAGTTTTCAAGCAACTGCCATACAAGATAAGGACGGTTTGATTTCATATTTGAACTGACACGATATGATGTTAATATTATATGTATGATATTTAAAATAATGTATGACAAAGGAGTTGCCATATGTCAGTCGTGACTGTAGGAGAAAGATATCAGATTGTGATTCCCAAAAAGGAACGCAGGGCGCTTCATATAAAGCCCCATACCAGGATGAACGTTGTGGCTGAAGACGGCGCTCTGAGAATTTATGGTGTGTCTCCGTCGTCATTGAAGGGTATCGGGAAAACAATTGCTGACGGTACTGACGCGACCAGCTACATAAAAAGCCTAAGACAGGAATGGCATAAAAATGTCTGAAAGCATTCTCAAAAAGCTGAAGGGCAGGGAAAATGTCCTGCTTGACACGATGTTGTTCATCTATCTCTTTGAAGGCGATGGGAAATACGCCGATGTGGTTGAAAAAATAATAGATCTGGCGAATGAGAAAGTTTTTTCCGCCATTATCTCTCCGATAAGCGCGGCGGAAATCCTGGTCAAGCCCGTCCGTCTCGGGGAAACTGCCATAGCAGACAAGTACAGGAGTGTCTTGTGCAATATTCCGAATGTGAAAAGCGTTCCCCTGAATTTCGAGATTGCCTTTCTTGCAGGCAGTCTGCGGGGCAAATATGGATTGCCTATTCCGGACATGTTCCAGGCGGCCACGGCAATTTACCATTCAAAATCGCCCGCCATTTTTACGAATGACAAGGCGCTCAAAAGGCTCGCCGAGGAGCTCGACGTGTACATCCTGGATGAATTCATTTAAAGGAGACATCTGTAAAACCATGATTTTGAAAACCTACCAGAGCGATGCGCTTGACTGGCTTGAGAAATTCTTCAAGCTCTGCAAGACCAGCAATAATCCGCGCCACGCCTACGAGGAGACCACAAGGGAATGGAGGGGGATTTCCCTCCATTACAGCCCTCTGCCGAAGCTGAGCCAGGTTCCTTATGTCTGTCTCCGCATTCCTACAGGCGGTGGTAAGACGTTGATTGGCGGCCTGGCGATTGAAAGGGCAAACAGGAGCCTGATGTTTACAAGACACAGCGTGACCTTGTGGCTTGTCCCGTCGGAACCAATCAGGGAGCAGACCTTGAAAGCCATGAGAACTCCTTCAAATCTTCTGCATCAGTCTGTTTATTCCGCTCTGGGCGAAGTGACGGTTTTGGAGATTGACGAAGCGCTGCGGGTGAAACCGAATGTGCTTAACGGTTCAAGCGTGATTATCGTGGCCACGATGCAGGCGTTCAAACAGGAAGAGACCGGACGGCTCAGCGTCTATAAGCAGAACAGCGAGATGATGCCGCATTTTGAAGATGTGAAGGATCCGGCCGTCAAAGGCAACCAGTCGCTTGTGGATGTTTTGAGGATGAGGCATCCGTTTGTAATAGTTGATGAGGCGCATAATCAGGGGACACAGCTTGCCTTTGATACTCTGGCGAGATTTGAACCGAGCGCGATACTGGAATTGACGGCAACTCCAGACAGATCGATGCAGCCGAGTAACGTCCTTTTCAGTGTCGGGGCTTCCGCGCTTCAGGCGGCGGATATGATCAAGATGCCGCTGGAGCTTGTCCGCCGTGACAACTGGCAAGATGCGCTCAGGGATGCGATATCATGTCTCAACAAGCTTCAGACTGTCGCGGATAAGGAATGCGGGGAAACGGGGGATTATCTGCGGCCGATAATGCTTCTCCAGGCGGAACGCAGCGACAAGGAAAGGGAGACGCTTGTCCCTGAAAAGGTCAAGAAGTCCATGATTGAGGACTTCAAGATTCCCGAAGAGGAGATCGCGATAGCGACCGGCGTTTCCGATGATCTCATGAATGAAGACATTCTTTCCAAGGAGTCTAAAAAACGCTTCATCATCACCATAGACAAGCTCAGGGAGGGCTGGGATTGTCCTTTCGCGTATGTCCTCTGCTCCTTCCGAAATACCAATTCCTCTACTGCTGCCGAGCAGATTCTCGGACGCATCCTGAGAATGCCGGGCGCAAAAAGGAAAATCAACAGGGAACTCAATGAAGCGTATGCGTTCATAACATCTTCCAATTTTCAGGCGACTGTTGAGAGCTTGAAGGACGGCCTGGTAAAGAACGGTTTTGAACGGCAGGAGACTAAAGACCTTATCAGGGCATATGAGGACACAGGTGCGGATGATGAACTTTTCACATACAATACGACGCCTTCGTCGGTGACATTCACGGCTCCGGAACTTCCCGATCCGGCGCAAATTCCAGCGGCGCTTCAGGACAAGATCGAAATAATTCCCGAATCCGGCTCGATTACGCTGAAAGGAAGTTTCAGCAAAAAACAGACTGAAGCCGTTGAAAAAGTCTTTCAGACGCAGGCAGGGAAAGCGGCCATCCAGCAGGCGATGGAAAAACTGCGAAATCCGCAGAAACCAAGACTGAAGTCCCCGTCGGAACAAGGGGAACTTTTTGAAATCCCCTTGCTGGCACTGCATCAGGGCGATCTATGGGAACCTTTTGAAGAAACACATCTTCTCCAGGGGGATTGGAAGCTGGTTGACTATCCCTGCGAACTTTCAGAAAGCGAATTCAAGAAGCCGGAAAAATCGGCGCGGGGAGGCAGATTCCTCATAAAGGACGAATCCGTACGCTTTGAATATTTCGACCATATCGAGTCACAACTGGCCTTGTTTGATTTTCAAAGAGGATGGAGCATTGCAGATCTCGCTTCTTGGCTGGAAAGGAATATTCCCGATGAATCAATTCTCCCGGATGACAAGGCGGCGTTCCTTAACAGGGCTGTAACCTATCTTGTTGAAAATAAGGAATTCACCATAGAGGAGTTGAATTACGCTAAGTTCAAACTGAGGTCAGCGCTTGAAACAAAAATAAAATCGGTGAAAGACAATGCTATAAAAAAAGTTCACCAACTGCTTCTTTCGGACATGGGGCAATTCTCCTCGTCAGGAAATTGCACGATTGTCTTTGAACAGGGGCGTTATGCTTATGACTGGTTGTACAGCGGTTTCACGGAACTGCCAAAACACTTTTTCCCACAGATAGGGAACTTGCGGGCCGAAGGAGAGGAATTCGAATGCGCAGTCTTCCTGTCCACCCAGCTTGAAGGTGTCAAATATTGGGTGCGGAATGTTGAACGGAAACACACGTCTTTCTCGTTACAGACGGCTACGGATCGCTTCTACCCGGATTTCATCTGCAAACTAAATGACGGCAAAATACTGGTAGTTGAATACAAGAACACCAAGGACTGGGATTTGCCGGACAATCACGAAAAACGGCAGTTGGGAGAGCTGTGGGAGAAGCGGAGCAATGGCAAATGCCTTTTCATAATGCCTTGCGGGAAAGACTGGAACGCAGTAAAGAAAAAGATATTTAACCTTTGAGCTCCTTATTCATTTCGTTCCCACTGCCAGTTTATCTGGCAGGAGAAGAAGATTGTTAGGCTAATGATCATGCCTTGGCCCAACAATCTTTGCTTCCAGTGGGATAAAACCACGGGGGAGCCAATTCACCTTGTCAGCTTGTCTGGCAGAAGGTATCCAGATTAACGATTACAAAGACAGCATAGCTCAATACGGCCATTTCCAGTCGCGGATTTCAGGCATGTCATCACCACATTCCCGAATGTACTGCTTGTGCTCGATGAGCTTGTTGTGCAGCCATTGTTTGACGTGGGCCGCCCTGTCATGGAGTTTCCCCACCCTGTCAATCACATCATCCACAAGGTTGAAGCGGTCAAGCTCGTTCAGGACAACCATGTCGAACGGCGTTGTTGTCGTACCCTCCTCCTTGTAGCCGCGGACATGGAAATTATCATGATTGGTCCTGCGGTATGAGAGCCTGTGAATCAGCCACGGATATCCGTGGAACGCGAAAACAACCGGCTTATCCTTGGTGAAAATGCTGTCGAAATCGGCATCCGACAATCCGTGCGGATGTTCACTCTCCGGCTGGAGGGTCATCAGGTCAACGACATTTACAAATCTGACCTTCAGATCTGGAAAATTTTGTCTCAGCAGATCCGTGGCCGCCAGGGCTTCAAGCGTCGGAACATCTCCAGCGCAGGCCAAGACCACATCTGGTTCCGCACCGTGGTCATTGCTCGCCCAGTCCCATATTCCTATCCCCTTTGTGCAGTGCCTGACCGCGGAATCCATATCAAGATACTGAAGGGCGGGCTGTTTGCCAGCCACGATCACGTTGACATAATTCCTGCTTCTCAGGCAGTGATCCGTCACAGAGAGAAGAGTGTTCGCGTCCGGGGGCAGATAGATCCTGACCACTTCGGATTTCTTATTGACCACATGATCAATGAATCCGGGATCCTGATGCGAGAATCCGTTGTGATCCTGGCGCCACACATGCGAAGTCAGAAGATAATTCAAAGATGCGATTTCACGGCGCCACGGAATGTGCCTTGTAGTCTTCAGCCATTTCGCATGCTGGTTGAACATGGAGTCGATTATATGTATGAACGCCTCATAGCAGGAGAAGAATCCGTGCCTGCCGGTCAGGAGATAACCTTCAAGCCAGCCCTGGCATGTGTGTTCGCTCAGGATCTCCATCACCCGGCCATCCGTTGACAGATGATCATCCTCTGGAAGGATTTTCGCCATCCATGCCCTAGGGGTCGCATCAAGGACAGCGCCGAGACGGTTTGAAGCCGTCTCATCAGGGCCGACAACACGGAAATTCTTTGATTCCATGTTCATCTTCATCACATCGCGCAGGAAGGTTCCCATGACGCGTGTTGCTTCCGCTTCGACGGTTCCCGGTTTTTTAACTTCAACAGCGAAACTCCTGAAATCCGGCATTTTGAGATCACGCAGGAGCAGCCCTCCGTTTGCGTGGGGATTGTCGCTCATCCTCCTTTTGCCTTTGGGAGAAAGCTCTGAAAGTTCCGCCGGCAATTTCCCGTTTACATCAAAAAGCTCCTCCGGTCTATAGCTTTTCATCCATTTTTCAAGGATCTTAATATGTTTTGGATTCGATCTCACTTCGGAAAGCGGGACCTGATGTGAGCGCCAGTAATTTTCAGTTTTCTTGCCATCTACAGATTTGGGACCAGTCCATCCCTTGGGAGAGCGGAAAACAATCATCGGCCATAACGGGCGTTCAGTCTTTCCATTTTCCCTTGCGTCTTTCTGGATCTGTCTTATCT
Organism: uncultured Victivallis sp.; assembly: GCA_964540865.1. Classification (GTDB taxonomy): domain Bacteria; phylum Verrucomicrobiota; class Lentisphaeria; order Victivallales; family GWF2-50-93; genus GWF2-50-93. The sequence goes on along the minus strand of CAZION010000017.1, from coordinate 32,189 downwards.
CGGCGGTAATTGTGTCAAGGGTTTCCGCCATAAGCGCATGCATTTTCACTGGATCCGAACCTTCAACGAAATAGGGCTTGTAACCGTAGCCGCAGAAAAGCTGTTTAAGCTCTTTTTTGCTAATGCGTGCAAGTATTGTAGGGTTTGCAATTTTATATCCGTTGAGATGCAGGATCGGCAGGACGGCACCGTCGGTTGCCGGATTCAAAAACTTGTTCGAATGCCAGCTTGCCGCGAGAGGCCCGGTTTCAGCTTCACCGTCTCCGACAATGCAGGCGACAATCAGATCCGGGTTATCGAAGGCCGCGCCAAAAGCGTGTGAAACCGCGTATCCGAGTTCGCCGCCCTCGTGGATTGACCCGGGAGTTTCCGGAGCGACATGACTTGGAATTCCGCCCGGGAATGAAAACTGCTTGAAAAGCTTTTTTAAGCCATCCGTGTCCTGGGAGATATTGGAATAGTATTCGCTGTATGTCCCCTCTAGATATGCGTTGGCAACCATCGCTGGGCCACCATGTCCGGGACCGGTTATGTAAATCATGTCGAGATCGAATTTTTTTATGATGCGGTTCAGATGGGCATACATGAAATTAAGTCCGGGAGTCGTGCCCCAGTGTCCTAGGAGCCTTGGCTTGACGTGCTGCATTTGAAGCGGTTCGCGCAGCAGTGGATTGTCCAAAAGGTAAATCTGTCCGACCGACAAATAATTCGCCGCCCTCCAGTATGCATCAAGTCTTGAAATTTCATCGCTCGATATAAGTGATTCAGCATTGCTTTCCATATTTCACTCCTGAAGTTTGGATTGACATGTCCTCTGTCTTACGTTAACAGGAGGATTAGGCAATTTCAAATTCCATCTTGATAAGGGACCGCTAAAGCAAAAAACAGAGGGCGGGTTTATATACCCACCCTCCGTTGGAAGTAAAGTTCTGTGATTAACCTTGAAGAGGCTATTTCTCCGTCGGCACAACAATACCGCGCATGATCACATTCTGGCAAAGAACAAATATGATGAATGTCGGAATTGCTGCAATTACCAGCGAGGCATATACAACCGACTGACTCGCCTGTGACTGAAGCTGGAATATCCATACCATTATTGTCCACATCTTCTGGTCTGGAATTATGATAAGGGCCATCATGAAAGCCGAATATGAACCGGTGAAGGCGCCGAGAGCGATTACTGCAAGGATCGGCTTGGAAAGGTTCATCGTAAGCATCCAGAATTTTGTCCACTCGCTGGCTCCGTCGATGTCGGCGGCCTCATAGAGTTCTTTAGGCATGCTGTCAAAGAAACCTTTGAGGAGGAAAATGGAAAAACCGTTTGCCATGCCGGGAAGAACCAGCGCGGCGAAATTGTTCAGAAGGCTGGTTGTAACAAAGTCAGGCATCAAAGCCGGCACTATGATCGCTCCGGCAAGCAGACCTGAAGCCAGGGAAATCAAAGACCTCCAGTTCTCCTTCAATTTCGAGCCCCATTTTTCCAAAATCAGGAATATGAGGATTGTCGTAACCACACCGATTATGATGGGCCATAGCGGGAAACGCTTCAGGAGAAGAAATCCAGGAATCATCGTCACTTCGCCGGGAAACGCCATTGTCGCCATGCAAAATAAAAGTATCTTGTATGTGCCCGGAAGTTTGAATCTGCTCAGTGCGTATGCCGCAAGCGGATTGACTATGAGGGCGGTGAGAACTGCAAGAGAGCAGTATATGAATGTGTTTATCAACCCGTTGCCATGCATTGCAAGGTAGTCTAAGACCTGCCAGTAATTGCGCATGGTGAACTCCCAGCGTACGGCGTCTTTTTTCTCAATGCAATCGGCCCAGTCAGTAGCCGCAGCCACGGCACCGAGTCCGGGATAGCCTTCCGGAATCTTGCCGTGGGCCTTAACCAGGAATTCACGGAATTTTTCGTCATTGCTGAAAATGCGTATGGATTCAATCGGGCAGTATTCCGTCGATTTGATGAAAGTTTCAAAGTCCTGACGCAGATATGGTGCATCATCTATCTTTGCTGGAAACGGAACTGAATCCAGGTCAGGCAGGCTTGTGCGGTGCTCCTTATTGAACACCATCATGGAATCATATTCCGACTTGATGAATTTTCGGAAAGGCTGCTCCAAGGATGCGTCAAGGCGTATGGCAGAGAGTGTGATTTCATTGCGTACAAAATTCGTCCAGTCATCCCGTTCGAGCCCTTTCTTAGCGGGAACACGGTCAGGAAACGGAACTTCTCCATAACCTTTATAATCGGTTCCGTGTGCCTGATTGTAGGCGTCAATACGGCTGGTGTAAACTCCGTACAGATAGACCAGGGCATACTGGCCACGTGCACCGTCCACTATCAATTCCCTGTCCGGAAGAGTTGCGGCCCATTTTATAATCTCCTCCCTGAATTCAGCCGGAAGATTACGGTTCCGGTAGCGTCCGATCATTTCCGTCGGCTGCCTGACATTGCTCCAAGATGTGCAAAGCTGATTGGCGGCCAAGTTGTATGCTGCCAGATCCTCTTTGTATTTGAGGGACATATAACTGCGATATGAACGGAGGTTTTTAGGGAGGACACCTCTCCCTGCCAACTGCCCAACAACCCTCTGGTCCGCGGGAATTGTTGCACGCCAGCTGCGGAAGTCACGGATCAATTCCGGATTCACTTCCGTCGGCTGGACAATACTGCGCCAGCTGAGAACCGGCTTGCACCAGGCTTTTTGTGCAACTTGGCTGTCTACGTTATACTTAGCCTCGGAATATTTCTGAAAAAGAATCAGATCGTTGAACCAGAACTCAGGATAAGGCTTGATGGACCAGGAATCGGCATCGCTCTTGACCGATCCCGACAACATCAGAAGCAACGGATATATCATAGTGATTGATCCGATTATAAGAACTGTATAGATGGCAGCGTACAAAAGCCTTACACTGGTACTTCTCTTCCCTATTTCACTGATTATTGGCATGTATTCTCTCCCGCTTTAACACATTTCCTTGTAAATTTTTCCGGAATGGAAAAATTTTCTTATTTCACCCCTGGAACCTCTAAACTTCCGCATTCCAGAACTTACGTACATTCAAACTTATTCTTCACTTTCCCATTGCCTCTTTGCAACCTACGTACTTAGCGCTGATAACTGGTTACTGATTACTTTCCACCGGCCGCCTTGAACTCCATTTTGCTGAGTTTCTGCAGCTGTTGAACTGTAAATCCGATAAGTATGACCCCGAGCACCCATGCCATCGCTGTGGCAACACCGAAACGCAGGTATCCGAACGCCTCCCAGAATATGTGCAGTCCTATGACTTCCGTCATTCCACGGGGAGTATAGGGTCCTCCACCTGTCATTGCCAATATGAATCCACTACCACTATGCATACATCCGATTGCGGCTCCGATGAAATTTATCGATATCAGCGCCTTGATGGACGGTATTGCGATAAATCTTGCTTTCTGTGCAGAACCGGCGCCATCAATATCCGCAGCCTCATAAAGGTCATCTGGAATACCCTTCAACGCCGCCAGGTAAATCAGGCAGCCCGGCCCCATTCCCGCCCATATTGTCGGCAACAGGCAGAAAAACAAGGCGAACGCAGGTGAACTGAGCCATTGAACGGTGAATTCTGTCATGTTCGTCCCACAGATGTAATTGATTGCAATCACTCCCAAGTTCAAAACCTGGTTGATCATGCCGTGCTCACCGTAAAAACCTTTCCAGAGGAAGATGACAACCACACCTGAAAGCATGGCAGGCAGATAATAGATTGTACGGAACAGGATTTTTCCCTTCGGCACCTCGGACAAAAGCAGGGCCAGTACAATTGGAGCAATGAAGCCGAAAGTCATGAACAGCACCGTATATTCCAGGGAAACGAGAAGCGCATACCAGAAATCACCGCTGAACAGGACGGTTGCAAAATTTTCAAATCCGACCCATGTGCTGAAGCCGCGGACGTTGTAGTCCTGGAAGGCCATGACTGTACCGCGCATGAGCGGCCAGTAGCTCCAAACAGCAATGCTAAGAGCTGCGGGAAGCAGGATCATATATGCTATTTTGTTACGTCCGAACTGCCACTCCCCTCGCGCCCTGTCCTCATCACTGCGTGTCATGCTCTGGGAGAAAGTCCTGAAAACCTTAAGCAATAGCAGTAGAAAAACAGTGAAGATGAAAATGGACACTGCTGCGGCCACCCGAGTCCGGAATTTCCGCACGTCTTCGGGCAGTATGTTCATCATTTTCTGGTTTGCAAGTTCCACACGGACATTGAGAATATCCTGGATTCTCTTCTTCGCACCGGCTTCATCCTTTGCCATGATGCAGTCCTTGACTTCGCTATCGGTGCGGATCTGATCTATCGCCTGACTCATGTAGCGGTAAACAAGCTGACAATTTTTGCCGTAAGGTTCTGGAACACCGTCATCGCGCGCCGCCTGTGATGCCTCCGCCCAGCCGGGCGGAACCTTGTTGATGAATTCCGGATAACCGGCTTTTTCAAGCATGCTTGGGCTTACAAAACGGCCGAGACCATTCTCCACATACACCTTGGCCTGGATCAGTTTCGCCTCATTACCACCGTAGAACAATTCCCATTCCCACGCTGCATCACGCATTGGGATATTCTTGCTGAAACCTGCGTATATGCCTGACATCTGCGCATTGAATTCACTTCCGCGCAGGCCGCTGGGGCCTTTCGGCACCGGACCAAAATTGATAATGTTCGTATCTATTTGCTGGAAAGTTTTCTGGTCTATATATTGGAAGTACATCGCATAGAGGATGGCGGTATTCTGTTCACCGAGATTGACTACTCCCTCAAATTTACCATGCTTGTTCTCGAACGGTTCCAGAAACAGCCTTGCGACATAATAATACGCCTCAACCGCTTCAGGAGAATTGAAGACGCACCTCCAGTTTCCTTTGGAATCCCGTTCAACAGCCCTGGCTCCGCACGAATAAAAGAAGCTCAGAGTCGACCAGCTTGTTTCGCCGAGGGGCATATTAAATCCGTATATGTTCTCCTTGGGATTGTGGATCTGCCGGGCCCATTCAAGAAATTCGTCCATAGTTGCGGGCACGCGTTCCGGCAGGCCGGCTTCCGCAAAAAGATCCTTACGGTAAAAGAGGGATATAACCATCTGGCTCTGTGGCATTGCCCAGACGTGGAAATGTTTCGCCGTTTGGGTTGAGTTCCATTCCTTTACATATGGGCAAGGATCCCCGAACGGACATTCGCGACGGATAACTTCCCAGCATTGTGGAGACAGACGCTCTTCGAACTTCTCATTGTAAAAAGCCCCCTTGCGCAGTTCAGTCAAATACTGGGCAGTACTCATAATATGCCCATCACGAACATCAGTCCCTGACGCTTTTTCCAGATACTTGTCAATAGGATAGAGGAATTTCTGGTTGATGTATGTGCTGGACTGCCGGAAGTTCACATAAATAACGGCCGGTGAAATATCTCCGGCGATCTGCATGAGCGGAACAGTATCCATGCTTCGTCCGGGTATGTCCAGTCCGCTGGCCGGTACAAGGTTTATATTTGGATGAAGCTTCTGAAACTCCTGGACGGTTTTTATGCTAACCTCTCCGGAAACCCCCCAGGCATTCGATCCGGGCACACCCCACGCCTTGAGCTCAATCATATCTTTCTGCGATGGAACATCACCGGCAAATATGGAAAAATGCAGGGAGGCAAGGAATAAAAGGAGAATTTCAAACTTAACAAATTTCATATAGTCAACTTATTGTTATATGCTATTAAATTTTAATTCAGAGAGGAAGCAAGATCCAAATATTCAATCAAACAAAACGAAAAAAGTACTTCATTTGCTCAATAAATCAATAAAGGGAACTCCTAAAGATTTAAGAATATCCGCAGAAATGTCTTCGGCAGTGAATTTTGCCTTCTTCCGGATGCCTGAGATCGTACCATGCGGGACAATGCCGGTCCCCCATCCATAATGAAAAACTCCTCTATGGCTTGCTTTGACCAAAACCTCGTCAACCACAGTTCCGAGCCCACCCTGAATCTGGCAGTCCTCAATTGTGGCAACCGGCATCTTTTCAGCTTGGAGGATCAGCAATCCAGAGTCAAACGGCTTCATGAACCTGGCATTTACAACCATTGCGGAAATCCCTGATCTTGAAAGTATGTCCGACACTTCTAAAGCCGTATATGCCTCCCTGCCCGAAGCCCAGATGGCAATATCCTTTCCATCCTTTAATACAAGCGCCCTGCCCCAAGGAGTTTCCTCGATCGGATCAGAAGCGGCAGACACCTTAACCGAGGAACCCCTTGGATACCTTATTATTACGGGCTCATGCCTTTCATAGGCGGAAAAAAGCATATTGCGAAGTTCGCAGCCGTCTGAAGGGCAGAGAATCGAAATATTCGGAATGTTCCTAAGGAAGGAAAGATCATGGATTCCATGATGAGTTGCCCCGTCTTCAACTATCCCGCTGCGATCTTCGCAGATTATCACGGGAAGTTTCTGAAGGCAGACATCATGGAACACGTAATCAAGAGCCCTCTGCAGGAATGTCGAATAAATCGCGACAACCGGTCTGAATCCCTGAGTCGCCATGCCTGCGGCAAAGACAATACCATGCTCCTCGGCTATTCCCACATCAAAGAACCTGTCAGGATATTTTTTCGAAAACTCGGTCAGCCCGGTACCTGCCCTCATCCCGGCGGTAATAGCAGCAACATCATCTTTTTTTTCCGCCAGTTCGCAGACGGCGTCCCCGAAAACCGCAGAAAAGGAAGAAGTGGACGGGCTGTTTATATCTTCTCCTGTCTCAGGATCAAAAGAAGAAAGCCCGTGGAATTTCTCGGGAGCATCCTCGGCTGGCTTGTAACCGCGACCCTTTTCAGTAATCACATGTACAATGACCGGCTTTTCGAACACCTTGACTCCTTCAAACGTACTCATCATTTCATCTATATTGTGCCCGTCAATCGGACCTACGTAACGGAATCCCAACTCTTCAAAAAGAACTCCTCGGACTAGAATGCTTTTCGTCGCCTCTTCCAGCCTGCCTATCTGACGGGTGATGACTTTGCCGACACGCGGGATTTTCTCCACAAGCGTCCTTGAAAAATTCTTGAACCTGTTATAACTGCGGTGCGTGATTATCCTGTTGAGGTAACGCGATAAACCTCCGACATTTTTGGATATCGACATCTTGTTGTCGTTGAGGATTATGATGAAATCTTTCGTGTTTTCAGCAACATGGTTCAAAGCCTCGAAGGAAATTCCGCAGTTGAGCGAGCCGTCACCGACGATCGCAACAACTTTCTCTTTCCCTTTTTTCCTGTCCCTGGCTACAGCCATTCCCAGGGCCGCTGAAATCGCAGTGCCCGCATGCCCCGCACCGAAAGAATCATATTCCGACTCTTCACGTGAAAGGAAACCGAGACATCCACCGTCTTTCCGCAGGGTTCTGAAAAACTCCCTTCTTCCGGTTAGAATCTTGTGGACATAAGCCTGATGTCCGATGTCCCAGACAAGTTTGTCCACCGGCGCATTAAAAACGCTGTGAAGGGCAATCGTTAGCTCCACAACCCCCATGTTCGGCGCGAGATGTCCGCCATTTTTCGATATGACGTCTATCAGCTCGGTGCGGATTTCGCATGCGAGCTGCTCCTTTTCCTTCAAGGAGAGAAGCTTGAGATCTTCGGGCTTGTCTATTTTATCTAAGATTTTATTTTCCATAACAGTTTAAATAATAGTTTAAACTTTGAATTTACATTGGATTAAAAAACAATTCAAATCGTCCGGAGCTTGGACTGACAGTAATTTTGAAACAGTAATGCAAAGAGATTATCTCACAAGGGCACAAAGTCGCAAAGGAATGAAGATAGGCAAAAGTTTTAGGAAAAGAGTCAGAGAAAGAACCCGTTTTCAAAAGGGTTTGTCTCTGTCCGAGCAAGACGCGAAGGAAAAAATAAACTTGATGTCTTTCTTCGTGCCCTTCATTTCTTCGTGGTGAAAATACTCTTTGCGCCTCAGTGTCTCTGTGAGAAAATAAAGGATTTAGAATTTTAACCATGCTTGTGCTGGCAACCTCGATCAGCTCGGTGCCAGACCATGTGGCATTAGGATTTTCCTGAAATTGAGTGTTGAATATTGGATGTTCACATAGCGTCGAGATCGCTTTGAGTAATGTCCACACTGACTAACTTGGCGATAACTAGGTCCCCGGAAACGTTCAGCGCAGTCCGGCACATGTCAAGGAATCGGTCAACACCGAGAATTAGGCCCATGCCTTCAACAGGGATGCCGACCTGGACGCAGAGGATTGCGATAAGCGGCAACGAACCGCCTGGAACACCAGCCGTTCCAACGCCGGCAAGCACCGAGAAGAAAACGACTATGAACTGCTGCTCGATACCGAGGTTAAGTCCATACACCTGAGCTAGGAACAGCACGACAACTCCTTCAAATAAGGCGGTACCGTTCTGGTTAGCCGAGGCACCGCATGTAAGAACGAAACGTGAAATCTGCGGCGGCATCTTCAACTTCGTCTCGGCGCGGTCCAGCGCGATTGGCAGGGTGGCATTCGAAGAAGCCGTAGAAAATGCATAGACATAAATCTCGTAGCAATCTTTCATGAAGGTCCAAGGATTGGTGCGGCCAAACGCTTTCAGGAATAATGCATATACCACGAACTGCTGAATAGCTAGCCCCAACAAGACGACAAGGGCAAAATAAGCAACGTTCGCGAGGAAGCCGGCGCCCATCCGGTAGGTGGTGTTGAAGACAATACCGAAGATACCGTAGGGAGCAAGCAGCATCGCCCATTCGACGATTATTATGCACGTGTTGAAAATCGTATCCAATACTTTCACCAGCGGGTTATCCTCGTCCTGGGTATAACAACTTAGTGCGCAACCGAATATCAATGAAAAAATCATCAGCGCTATCATCTCGCCGCCAAACGCTCTGGAAGCAGAGTCCACCGGGTTCTGCGGAATCAGGTCGGTGATGTACTGGAACCAAGGCTTGGTTTTGGCAACTTCCACATTTTTAATGATAGCCAGCACACCCTGGTTCTGAGCGAGGGCGGCTTTGTCGAACTTGAGGCCGACGCCGGGCTTCAGGATATTGGTCATCGCAACCGCGATGATAACCGCGATGAGGCTGAGCAAGAGGGTATATGTAATCGATTTGGTCGCGACTTTGCCAAGTCCACGTCCTTTGCCAAGTTTAAAAACGCCAAGAATCAGAGCGGAAACAAGAAGCGGAACAACGATCATGAATATCATCCTGAGGAAGACAGCACCGGTGAGGGTACAGAAATCAGTAAATGTTTTCATGAATGCAAATTCTTGTTGAGGCAGGTAGTAATAACCGACAAGACCTAAGACTACACCAAGGACAAAGCCCAACAAGAGTTTTTGATATTGTTTCATGAATAGTAATTCAGATTACAGTTTAAAGGTTGAATTTACATTGGATTAAAAAACAATTCAAATTGGATTAGGATTTTGGACTTATGCCTTTTAGGGATGTAACTTAGATACGATGAACGGACGAAGGAGAGAAGTGCAAAACGGCCTGTTCTGAAAACAACCAAGAGATGTCACCATGAAAATAAAGAAAAACGTCGGGAAAAACCTTTTTTCCGTGATCGACCTCGGTTCGCATTCCGTGAGGATGGAAATTGTCCAGATCGATGAAGCGGGAAACTGCGAGACCTTGGAAAACGTATCCAACCCGATACCAATTGGCAAGGATGTTTTCACAAAGGGGAAAATCGCTCCGGAAAGCATCAGGCTGGTGGCGAAAATCCTGAACGACTACCGTGTAATAATGAAGGGATATGGAGCCGAACAGTGGAAAGCCGTTGCGACAAGCGCCGTAAGGGAAGCCTCCAACAGGGATCTGTTCATAGAAAGAATCGAACACCTGTGCGGAATAAAGCTGGAAGTGCTTGAGGCCTCCGAGGAAGTCAGGCTCATTTATCTTTCCGTCAAAGACATCCTTGAGAAAAAATATCCCCTGTCAAAACAGGATGCAGTCATCTGCATAATAGGGACAGGCTCAATACACATGATCCTTGAGCAGAACGGAAAAGTCAAGAGCTCTGAAACATTCAGGATCGGAACCCTCAGGCTTTATGAGGAAATTGGGCAGCCCGCGAGCGGAAAAAAGGTGAAAGACATAATCGACATATTCGTCGGCTGCGTTGTCGACGACATAACGAAGAACTATCCGAAAAGCCAGAAACCAAGCCTATTCGTGGCGGTGGGCGCTCCGGTCAGGGCCCTCATGAACACTTTCAGCGGCGACAAGGAGGAACCGGAAATATTGACCGTGTCGCGGAAAAAACTCGAGGCCGTACATGAGTCGGTTGCCGGAGTCCCTTCGGAAATACTTGCTGAAAAGCACCACCTGACCGATCTTATTGCCCAGAGCATGGAACCCTGCTGCGATATCCTGGAACACTTCATCCAAATAACCGACGCCCAGAAACTAGTGGTGCCTATGATAACCACCAGAGATGCGATCATAGATGAAATACTCCGCGGCTTCTCCGGCACCGATGATCCGTTCACTACAGATGTGATTTCCTCCGCCGAGTTCCTCGGGGAAAAATACAGATATGATGCGGCGCACGGCAGATGCACATCGGATGCGGCCCTTGCAATTTTTGACGGCATTCAACCTCTTCACGGAGTCGGAAAGAGAGGAAGGCTGATGCTTGAAGTCGCGGCGCTTCTCCACGACATAGGGGAATATGTGAACAACCGCCAGCACCACAAGCATTCCTACTATATAATAAGCAACAGCCAGATGCCCGGAATTCTGCCGGAGGAACTTGATGAAATAGCCGTTATCACCCGCTATCACCGGAGAGGATTGCCGAAAGAATCACACATCGAATACATGGCTCTTTCACCGGAAAAACGCGTTGAAATAAACAAGCTTGCCGGCATACTGCGCATAGCCGACGCCCTTGACCGCTCAAACAGCCACAAAATAAAAAACATCAAAGTCTCATATGACGAGGAAAAGCTGACGATCACGACAAACGCCTCTTTCGAACTCACCCTTGAAAGGATGGAAGTTCGCAACAAGGGCGACCTATTTACCGACGTGTTCGGGCTGAGAGTGGTGATTGAGTAGGTTAGACCCAAGGCACAGAGATGCATAGGCACAAAGGAACAAAGTTTGGAAGGAATTCAGAAGCCAGGTTCCAGTAGCCAGAACAGATGAATATCCAGTTATGGAGAGGATGAAATTTTTCCGGGACGGAAAAATTAACAGGAAAAGCGCAAACAATAAAGAATCTCCTGACGGGCATCCTATCCCCGCTGCAAGCAACGGGGTATTACGGACGCCCTCCCTCGCCTCACGGCGGGCCGGAGATTCTTTATAACAAAAGAAAATCAAAGCCGACCCAAGGGTCGGGGAATTGGACCCAACTAAGATTAAAAAAAGAAGACCATGAAACTCTCAAAAGAATATTTCATCAGCCGCGATTTGAGCTGGCTTGATTTCAATTCACGCGTCCTCGAAGAGGCCACCGACAAGATAAACCCGGTACTGGAACGACTAAAGTTCATTGCGATATTCGCAAACAATCTGGACGAGTTTTTCATGGTGCGGGTGGCGGGGCTGAAGCATGTCAAATCCGGAGACACAAGCGTCGGAAGCGCCCAGCTTACCGCAGACGAACATCTCGCTGAAATCCGCAGGAAAGTTTCAGAGCTTGTGGAAAAGCAATATGCCTGCCTGAACAATGAAATACTTCAGGATCTTAAAAAAGCCAATACCGTCATCCTGAAATGGACCGAACTTTCAGATGCCGAAAAACTGGAGCTTGGAAAGTACTTTCAGAACCAGATATTCCCCGCCCTGACCCCCATCGCGGTAGATTCCAGCCACCCCTTCCCGATCATCAACAGCGGTGCAATCGAACTCGCAGTTAAGCTCAAACAGCCAGCTTCAAACAAGATCGTCCAGTCATTCGTTGAAGTGCCAGGAGTCCTGCCGCGCTTCATTCCCGTTTCAAGCGCACTCTATAAGGACGCTAAAACTTACATCCTCCTGGAGGATCTCATAATTGCAAATATCGGGGGCCTCTATTCGAAATGTGAAATACTTGAAGTCATGCAGTTCAGAATCACCCGAGACATGGATCTGACAATGGATGAAGACGGTATTTCAGACCTTCTTGTCCACATTCAGGAAAAGCTCCTTCACAGGAAAAAACGCAACGTCATAAGGCTTGAGCTCATCTGCGGAGGCAATTCCGTTTTTGAAGAATGGCTCTTGAAAAAACTCGAGATCGACGGGATGGAAAAATACTATGTGCCCGGCCCTCTTCATCTCGCAAACTTTTTCGAACTTGTCTCAAAAGAGTCAAGACCCGAAATCACCGAGGAACCATGGCCCCCGCTACCGGTAAACGGCATAGATGAAACCAAACCTGTATTCGAATCAATCAAGAAAGAGGGGTTGATCCCTGTCTTCCTTCCATTCCAGAAATTCGACACTGTGATACGCCTCCTGGAGGAAGCTGCAGAAGATCCTACGGTTCTCGCAATAAAACAGACGCTTTACCGTGTAAGCGGAGATTCCCCTATTGTCAAAGCCCTCCAGAAGGCGGCCGAAAACGGAAAGCAGGTCACGGTGATTGTCGAACTAAAGGCACGTTTCGATGAAAACAACAATATCCTACGTGCAAGGAAGCTTGAAGAGTCCGGCGCTCATGTCATCTACGGGATTTCCGGCCTGAAAATCCACTGCAAGAGCCTTCTGATCATCAGAAAGGAGGAAGGGACAATACGCAGATACCTGCACCTCTCGACCGGCAACTACAATGAGAAAACCGCCAAGGTTTACACCGATATAGGAATCCTCACCTCAGACCCGGAATTATGCTCGGACGTTTCCGCGCTCTTCAATGTGATGACAGGTTATGCCGCGGCTCCTGAACGCTGGAACAAGATTTCTGTAGCACCTTATGATTTGAAGGAGAAATTCATCTCCCTGATCGACCGTGAAATCAGGCTTTCAGACAAACACAATCCCGGTCACATAATCGCAAAGATGAATTCCCTTGTCGACCAGGATGTGATTGAACGCCTTTACGAAGCAGCCTGCGCCGGCGTTAAAGTTGACTTGGTTGTCCGGGGAATATGCTGCCTGAAGCCCGGAATCAAAACCGATAATATAAATGTAATAAGCATAGTCGACAGATTTCTTGAACACAGCAGAATATATTACTTCGGCAACGGGGGGAACCCGGAATACTATCTGTCAAGCGCCGATATCATGCCGAGGAATCTTTACAAAAGGATAGAGATACTTTTCCCTATCCAGCACACTGCAACATGCAGGATCCTGAAAAAAATACTTGATCTGGAGATTGCAGATTCGAGGAAAGGTAGGAAGCTGGACAGCAGCGGTTTCTATTCCGCCACTGCCCAGCTGGAAAATAAGAATATATCATCAAGAAGCCAGAAAAGGATCTACGATATCTTCAAGGAAAGTTCAGTTCCTAAGAAATAGCGTTTACTTATTTACTTTTATCTTTGAAAAGATCTTCTTTAACGGCTGTAAGCTTTTCATAGTCTTCGAGCATTAATTTCAAACGCATTGTCTCTGACGGATTGAAGGGCTTGGCTGTGACTTCCCCTGATTCCTTCATTTTCTGAAATTTCTCCTCATCGGAAATGGCATCCCCTATCGCACTTGCGATTTTGCATATGTAATCCTTTTTACTCATATTAGCACTAAGGAGCACCAGACCACGTCCACCTACATTAACAATCAGCTCAATGTAGTTCTTGAAAACTATAGAGAGCCACAAAGCCGAGGCGGCAATGAAAATGAGTTCAAAAACAACAAAAGCAACTTTGACGCTTCCAGGAACGAAACCAATGAACAGTAAAGGGGTGAATGAAAAAAGAAAGACAAGAACACTGAAGCTAAACACCTCTATCTTGAAATTCACATCCACGCTCTCAATCTTTTCGATAGGTACGGTGATATGGTTGCAAGTCACCCTCACATTGGTCACCTTTGACGAAGCATCGCTGTAATAGATTTTTTCACCGATTTCATTTGTAGCCATTTTTTCTCTTCCTTTTATAGTATAGTTTTGTTTCAACGAGGTTCAACTGGTACAATGTCATGTGAAGATAAAGATTTCAAATAGGAAATGATTGTATCAGTGAATCCTTCTTACTTCCGAGAACAGTCTAGCCAATTTAACGCGATCTTTCAGTCCCGGTGATGATTCAACTCCGCTGCTGACATCTATTCCATAGGGATTTACTGATTTAACGGCGTCCGCGATATTCTCAGGATTCAGTCCGCCTGCAAGAATCACAGGCGCCGTCAGGTTTTCAACTGCGAACTTCGCAATTTCCCAGTCTGCTGTCTTCCCGGTTCCGCCATAAGCCTTCCCGCTGTAGGAATCGATCAGGAATTTATAGGCCGGGTAATCTCTGTATTTCATAATGTCGTCTTCAGATTCAGGTCTTATCGCTTTCCAGACTTCTGCGAATTTCGCAATTTCATCCGCGAATTCTGAAGGCTCATCGCCGTGAAGCTGGACTACATTCACACCTGCAGAAACATACTCCTTCACGTCATCAATGCTCGGGTTTACAAAAACGGCAGCCTTCACGGCATTTTCAGGAATTTTCCCGACAATCTCTTTTACAGAAGACGCATTTATGAACCTCGGACTTTTCGGATATGCGACAAATCCAAGCACATCCGCCCCGCATTCCGAGGCGAACAGAGCATCATCAACCCTTGTTATTCCGCATATCTTTACAAATATTACGTCTCTTTTCAACATTTAATCTTCCTTTGAACGGCTTTGGTCCTCGTTATAAAGAATCTCCGCTCATAAAAGGGCACGGGAACCCATCATTAATATCCCAAGACCCGCGATGAAACGGAATGGGCATCAGGAGATTCTTTATTTTCAAATAAATTGCTTGCTCAAATTGTAATTTACAATAGAAAAATTACCTTATTTCTTTTAGGTTTCATTGTGATTTCTGCTTTAATCTGAAAATCGAAAAGATTGGGCCAGGCCCTTGAAGTAATAATATGTCAGAAATGTCCGTCAAAATACTTTTGACTTTGGCACTGTTCACGGCAGTGGGCTGCATTTTTTACCTCCGCTATATGAATTTCATCCTCAGAAGGACGCTTGACGACACCCTTCACAAGAAAGCTGAAATAGGGAACTTCCTCAGTATTTTTTCCAAAAACCTGAAATCTGTAGAAGAAATAGAGGATTCGATGAACATGACGGCGCGTTATGTCGCCGATCTTGTAGGTGCGAGTTCGCTGTGCATATTCACACTTGAAGAAGACGGTTTTCTGAAGGCGGCTGGAATTGCCGGTGCATTCCCGCCTCTTCACAAATCGACTGAATACATCCTCACAAAACCGCGTTTCATCCTTGAATCCCTCCGAAGGGAAAAGATCAAGCTAGGGGATGGAATCATAGGTGAAATCGCCCAGAACCGCGAATCGCTCCTTATAGAAGACGCTTCCACAGATTCGAGGATTGTCGCAACGGGAAGCGTAATTCCTATTGAAACCTTAATGGCTGTTCCAATGGTTAAGGAAGGAAAGCTCATAGGAGTTGTCTGTGCGGTAAACAGCAGGGAGGACGGCAAATGTTTCACGCCGGAACAGTTCAGCGCCCTTAAATTCATGGCAGTGCAGGTTGAACTTGCATACAATATCGTGCAAGTATATTCGACCCTCAGCCAGCAGCAGAGGATCAGCCAGGAACTTGAATTCGCAAAACAACTCCAGTCATCCCTTCTTCCCAAGGAATTCCCGGAATGGGGGCCTTTCGCAGTACACGCATTTTCAAAGTCGGCAAAAGAGGTTAGCGGCGATTTCTATGACTTTGTTGAAATCGACAAGGACCGCCTGCTGGTTGTAATCGGTGACGCATGCGGAAAAGGAATACCTGCATGCCTTCTGATGTTCATGGCTCGGAGCTTCATCCGGGCGAATATTGAAAGATTCACTACATTGCCGGACATGATGAAGGAACTCAACAACAACCTTTACAGGGATACGAGCGCCGAAAGATTCATTACAATCGCTTGCTGTGTGTTGAACAAGAAGGATAACACGGTTGAATACGCGAGGGCCGGCCATACCGAGCTCCTGATATGCGTGCCCAGCCATAAGCACAAACTGCGGAAATTCTATACGCAGGGAACTGCTCTCGGCCTTATGCCTGGAGACATGGTGGAGGAGTTCGACTCCATATCCTTCGCATTCTTCAAAGACATGTCCATTCTGCTCTTCACCGACGGTATCAATGAAGCCCTCAATAAAAAAGACGAGGAATTCGGGATAGAGAGGCTCAAAGATAATTTCATGGCTTCCTGTGAAGGCAGATCCTCTCCGCAGGAGACAATTGAAAAAGTGCTGCGATCCGTCGACATGTTTGTCGAGGAAACACCCCAGTCCGACGACCAGACTCTTGTTGTAATAAAACACCGGGAACACTTCATATAAGACGGCTTGGAGTCCCACCATGGACTGGATGAAGATCACTTCTGCGATATTCGCATTTTCCACTTTTCAATTTCTAATTCTCTGTCAGCAGACTTCATCAGCAAGGCCCCCGCAGCCGCCCTCAGTCGAATCTAAAACAGGATATCTCACAGCTTCCACCGACATTGAGATCCTACCTGAAGCCCCCAAAATATTCATTGCCCCGCAAACGACTCTTCCGATCATGGAGGATTCACGCGAAAGCTATGCCTTCCTTGTCAATGTCAATTCCTTCGCAATCTGCTGCAGAATCCCGAAATACCAGAAATTCATGGTTTTGACAGAGCTTTCCAAAGACAGGAGCTCCATTTATTTCAGAGGTGGGATAGAAGCGGATATATTTCCATTCAAAATTTTCAGCGGCGAGGAAATGCCGATAACCGGCGAGGATTCCAAGAACTATTTCGTCTCAGTTCAAAGAGGGAAATCCAATGTGACCGTAAAATTGCCGAAACAGACCGAAGGAGTTGTCTTCAGCAAGGAAAGCGCTTTTGCGGAGTTCGCAGCCGAGCAGAAAAAACGCGGCCTGGAATACCACAATGGAGTCTGGCTGCAGTGCGATAAAGCCCGAGAACTGCGAACTTCGCAGGCTGCAACAGATCAGAAAAGGCGGAAGAAATGGGAAACGCTGAAAGCGATGTCAGAGTCCGGAGTGATTGTTTTAGAGAACGGAAGAATAATTCACGGATCCTACAAAGGCGGAGACAGCACTTCAATACTTTTCGAATCCGAGGACGGCAAAACAGGGCAGTACGGCATTGACGACATCGGCGACCTAGACTGCGCTAAGGCGGTTGCACTGGGTAATATCGACTCCGCCAACCAGCTGCTTTTAAAAGCGAAAGAATTCATCGATTCTTATCCCGGAGAGGCAAAGAGGAATATAGAGCAGGCTCAAGTTTTCCTCAGGAAAGTTGTTTCATCCCTTCCGGATATTACGGAAAAATCAAAGGAGCTCGGCTCACGTATCAGCAGCATGAACGAGAGCATTGACGGAACCCTGAAAAAGAAAGGTCTTGTCCTTTTCAATTACGAGGCGTTTCCTGCGGACGTCCTGAATTATCATCAGAGGGAAGGGCACATACTGATAGGTGGAAAAACATGGATAAAATCGGAACAGCGCTGCAGGAGATGTTCCGGAAACGGGGAAATATCATGTGCAAAATGCCAGGGTTTGGGAAAAATGAATAAGAAATGCGAAAAGTGTCAGAGCGGTAGAATCACATGTCACATCTGCGATGGAAGCGGATACAAACCATGCAATGTCTGCAATGGGGTCGGCGAATTTTTACGGACATGCACGAGGTGTGGCGGAAGCGGAGTGGTTTCCGGATATTATTCATATCCCTGCGGCCCCAATCTTTATCTTTCAAGCGGGACTGTAATGGTGGTGGGAACTTATTATCCCTGGTATTATCCCAGCTACAACACCAGATCATGCTCCGCTTGCGGAGGAGATGGAAACATGAACATTGTCTGTTCATACTGCGGAGGGTCAGGAAGACTGATATGTCCTAAAACTGAAAAATGCGATCTCTGCAACGGTGTTGGCTTCTTTAAGTCAAGCTGCCCCGACTGCCATGGAAAAGGCATAATCCCATGTCCAGACTGCAAGGGGAAAGGCTTCAACGGAGAAGCACAGAGATATCCCGGATTTGATGATAAATCGGACTCAGTATCTGGAATCACTTCCGGCGGAGCAAAATCCCAGACAAGACTACCGTGAATTGGCAATCTCCCCGACAACAGTTTCAAGCCCCTTCACGACTCTAGCCATCTTGTCGAAGTCGAGTTTATCCGGGTTATCGGAAGAGGTGTGATAATAAGGATATCGGAAAGGTGCCGTGTCGGTAACCATGAGGGCCGGATATTCCATTTCCCAAAAGGCCCAATGATCCGACCAGCCTACTCCAGGAATATTTGCGTATAGCGCAGCCCCTTCGCATGGAAATTTAACTTTCTCCCTGAAAGTCCGGACACTTTTCCTGACAAGGCTGCGCGATGAAATATTTCCCACAAAAGCGACGAAGTTGCCTTTGTCAGGATAAAATTTATTCAAAGGATACGGGTAGTTCTGGCTTCCGGGTTCGTCAGAATAATAACCGATCGTTTCAAGGCTGAACATTCCGACAATGTTTTCCTTCCTGATTTTACACTCTTTCGCATAAACATAACTTCCCATGGAGCTTGTCTGGAAAAATGGAGGTTCCTCGTTAGGAAAAACTGTGAATCTAACAGTCCTGTCGAAAGTCCTGCCTGAAAATCTTCTTGCAAGTTCAAGCACTGCAGCAACGCCGGATGCATTGTCATTTGCCGCCCTGCATCCGTCCAAAGGCGCGGAATCATAATGGGCGCCGATGACTATTATTTCATCCGGATGTTTTACGCCTTTTATTTCCGCAACAATGTTGTCATATGGGAAATTGCCGTCTTTCGATGCATCCCTGTAGGAAACTACTAAGCTGACATCAGCTTTGAAAGAAGTACGTTCGGGCTTGTAACCGTATTCCGAAAACTTTGTTTCGATATAATCTGCTGAATCGCGGAATCCTTTTGGATGGAGGAAGTTTCTCTGTCCGATTTTCTGCGCGAGATATTCGACATGTGATTTGAGACCTGAAGAAATTTCCTTTTCAGGCCCGGAAAGGTCAGGGGAAAAACCTGAATAACTCTTTCCGGGCATGGAAATCATGTAAGATATTCCGGCAACCAGAAGAAACGCAACAGCTGCAAGAATAAATACAATCCTCATCAGGGATTTTTTCTCTGCGAATCTTACTTTCACAATGTTTGTAAAAAAATCCGCCCTCGGATTTTTTATTCTTCCTCTTCCGTAACAGTCTTGTTGTAGTTTTCAATTATCTGTTTGGCCACAATTGCCGGAACCTGGTTATATCTTGCAAACTCCATTTCAAAGGAGCCGCATCCCTGTGTAAGACTGCGGAGTTCACTTGCGTAACGAGACATTTCCGAGAGCGGTACTTCGGCATTGACTACCTCCATTCCCTCTTCTATGTTTATTCCGAGAATATGTCCGCGCCTGTGGTTGAGATCTCCTGTGATGTCTCCCATGTACTTGCTGGGAACCATTATTTTTACTTTCTGAATAGGCTCAAGAAGGATGGGTTTGGCCAGCTGCATTGCTTTCTTGAAGGCGGCCCTAGAAGCTATTTTGAACGCCATTTCGGAGGAATCCACATCGTGGTCTTTTCCGTCATAGACGGCAACCGTCATATTCTCGACATGACAACCGGCTAGTGGTCCCTTGACCATGGCCTCGCGAACACCTTTTTCAACGGCGGGAATATAATTCTTAGGAATGCTTCCGCCAAAGACATCATTCACAAACTCGAAACCTGAGGGGTTTGGAGAAACGCGCAGGTATACTTCAGCGAACTGTCCATGTCCACCACTCTGTTTCTTGTGCCTGTGCTGACCTTCGCCATTCGACGTGATCGTCTCCCTGTACGGGATTTTCGGGCTGGCAAGATGGACTTCTATCTTGTTGCTGTTCTTGAGTTTTTTGACAACCTGGTGTATGTGCTGGTCGCCCATTCCGTGCAGCAACTGCTCGTGTGTCTCATCATTCCGGTCGATCTTGATTGTCGGATCGCTGTCGGCGATTTTCAACAGCCCGGCGATTATCTTCTCCTCCTCCCCGGCCTTCACCGCTGTGATAGCATAAGACATTACGGGATTCGGGAATGGAATCGGCTCAAAAAGAGTATCCCCGGAAACAGTCGAAAGAGTATTTGATATCTTGGTGCTTTTCAGTTTTGCGACCGCCACTATGAATCCCGGAAGGGCCTCTGTTATGGGAGTCTGGATTTTTCCGTTTACGATGGAAAGGACGCCATATCTTTCTTTTTCCCTGGTGGAATGATTGTACATTTCCGATTCAGATATGAATTTGCCGCTGTAGACCCGGTAGAAATTAAGATGCCCGATGAACGGGTCGATAATCGACTTGAACACGAGCGCCATGCCTGGTCCATCCTCCCTGAACGCAAGTTTCTTGCCGTCCTTCATCTCCTTTTCGCCTGCGGAGAGAGGATTCGGGAACAGGTTTGCGAGCGCATCCATAAGCTCGGTTATACCGATATCCTTGATTGAACTCCCGGCGAAAACCGGAACAAGGGTCCCCTTGCATATGGCCTTGTTAAGACCTTTTAGAATCTCATCATCCGAAAACTGCTGCCCTTCAAGATAGCGCACCATCAGCTCCTCATCAGCCTCGGCAATGGCATCCATGAGCTTTTCACGGTACATTGCGACATCAACAGCGATGTCTTCCGGAATATCCTTGCCGCTGATGACGTTGACGACTTTGCTTATGTCTTTTTCCTTACCGATCGGAACGGTGATTGGAATGCATACGGTCTTCCCGTAGGCTTCCTGGATCTGCTCCAACACCCTGTTGAAATCTGAAAGTTCGCGGTCAAGCCTGTTGATGAAAAACATCCTCGGAAGATTCCTGTCCTTCGCAAGCGTCCATGCCTTGCTCGTGCCGACCTCGAGTCCTGTCACCCCGTCAACAACAAGAAGCACGGCGTCACTGCTGTGGATTGCGGCGATTGCCTCTCCTATGAATTCCCCGTATCCGGGAGTGTCCAGGAAGAAGAAATGATGGTTGTTCCAGGCGCAGTTGAGTGCTGTCGCGTAAATGCTGCTTAGTTTCTCCTGTTCGTCGGGCGTGTAGTCCGAAATACTCGTCTTATGATCCACGCTCCCCAGTCGTTCGACAGCTTTAGCCTTGAAAAGCATAAGATCACAAAGTGTTGTTTTGCCGCTGCTTGTGTGACCCGCCACTGCAAAATTCCGAATTTTGTCAACAGATACTTTCATCAGACAACTCCAGGTTTTATTGTTTTTATTTAAATTCTGGCTATTCGATAAAAACATTCCCCGTCCTGACCCCGTAGGTTAGGGCGGAATTAAAAACATAGCTGACTGTTTTGGAATTGTAAAGGATTTATTTGGATTTTTCTATATTTAAATATTGTTTGTAACTTGTGTATTGGAACTTGGAATTTCCGCATATGTCAAATTATTCCAGTCTCTCAGACAGGGCCCGCTGGTTTGCTGTTTAAATTGCTAAGCAACCTTGTATTTTCGGTAAAAGTTGTATATAATTTCAAAAGAAAATAAGTACTTTATCGGAGCAAATGCAGGACACTGTAAAAAAATACATACTCAACGACAACATCTCTCCAATTGATGTTGTTGCCGGCACGCATGTGGGCCTTGTAAGGGAAGGCAACGAAGACAGCTATGTCTATTGTGTCGATGGAAATCATGAAAATGCCTTCGTGGCGGTTGCGGACGGGATAGGCGGCCACGACAGCGGGGATATTGCAAGCAGGATGTGCAGCCGCATACTTCTGATTGAATGGAGGAAGCATCAGCTCTGGCGCCATTCATCCTCCGAAGAAATACGGAAATTCCTAGATGAGGAAATAATAAAATCAAACGAGGCCATCTACAGGCTCAACAAGACCTTCAATGTCCAGCATCCTATGGGAACAACCCTTGTCGCAGGAGTATTCACTCCGAACTCCCTTATCGTCGCACATGCCGGTGACAGCAGATGTTACAGAATGCGGGACGGGATCCTGGAGGGAATAACACAGGATCACAGCTTTGTAGCCGAACTCATAAAGAGAAACATCATCAGCCGCGAGGAATCAAAAACCCATCCTTTCGCGCATATTATTTCAAGATCCATCGGAACAAACCTTGACTTCAAGCCTGAAATCAACAGTTTTGACAGAAGGCCCGGAGACAGGTTCCTCTTCTGTTCGGATGGCGCGAACATCCATCTGGAAGATGCCCAGATCGAAATAATACTCAACGACGCCTCAAACCCCTATGAAGCCGTAAAAAACATCATTTACTCATCCCTGCGCGGCGGCGGAGAGGACAACATCACCGCCCTATGCGTCTTCACATAAAATTTTCCGCACTAGCGGAAAATTTTATAAATAAACCAATATAAATTTTAGGATAAAATTTATGAAAATACTTGTTGCCGGAGGTGCTGGATACATTGGAAGTTCCTGCACTGAATATCTTCTCGACAAAGGTTATGCAGTCACTGTCTTTGATTCACTTGTCACAGGACACCGCGATGCGGTTGACAAGCGCGCCGAATTTGTGGAAGGAGATCTTGCCAACCGTGAACTGATCATCAACGTGTTGAAAAAAGGTGGGTTCGACGGCATCATGCATTTCGCCGCATATTCGCTTGTAGGCGAGTCGATGACAAATCCGGGAAAATATTTCCAGAACAATCTCGGTGCCGGAATAAATCTCCTTGACGGCGCGGTTGAAGGGAAAG
This sequence comes from uncultured Victivallis sp., assembly GCA_964540865.1. Lineage (GTDB taxonomy): Bacteria > Verrucomicrobiota > Lentisphaeria > Victivallales > GWF2-50-93 > GWF2-50-93. The sequence goes on along the minus strand of CAZION010000017.1, from coordinate 9,294 downwards.
TGAAATCTTTTGTTTTTTCAAGCACATGCGCCACATATGGCGAACCGACCCAGATCCCGATCCCGGAAAGTGAGAAACAGTCCCCTATAAGTCCCTACGGCGAATCAAAGCTCATGTTTGAGAAGGCTCTGAAATGGTACGATTCCATATTCGGGCTCAAATATGTGGCCCTCCGTTACTTCAATGCCGCCGGTGCCTCAAAGAATTTCGGCGAAGATCATAGTCCCGAAACTCACCTAGTCCCTCTTGTCTTGAAAGTTGCACTTGGAAAAATGAAAAGCATAAAGATTTTCGGCGACGACTATCCGACTCCTGACGGCACCTGCATCAGGGATTATATTCATATCCTGGACCTCGCGCAGGCCCATGAGCTTGCCTTGCATGCCCAGAAGAGCGGCCATTACAATCTTGGGACAGGCAACGGATGCAGTGTGAAGGAAATAATAGAAGTTTCAAGGAAGATCACCGGACATGCCATTCCCGCAGACCTGATAGCCCGCCGTCCCGGCGACCCGCCGCGCCTTATCGGATGTTCTGATCTCGCCAAAAAGGAACTCAAATGGAAACCCAGGTTTGAAAATGCCGAAGCCGTAATCCAATCCGCCTGGGACTGGGCCAAGAAAACCCCGGAAGGATATAAGAAGTAGTCGCCGGTCATCAGTGAACAGTCGTCAGTAATCTGGAGTCAGTTGTTCGTAGTAGCGCGATTTATTGCGCGTTCTTATCAAATTGTCGCCCATAAACTTATCCGACCTTGGATTTAATAATTTCCGGGCTTATTTCAGGATCAAATCCGAGGATTTCGACAGTACCGGCACTCTTTTCGAGGAGACCGAGAAGCATCCGGATCGTAGTCGTTTTCCCTGCGCCATTCCGGCCGAGAAAGACATATACCGACCCTTTCGGAACTTCCAGGTCAATCCCTTTCACCGCCTCTTTCCCGCGGGCATAATTTTTTTTAAGCCCTTTAGTCCTGATGGCAAAATCGCTCATGAAATTCTCCTAATACTATTTTTGACAGGATAACAGGATTGTCAGGATGATATTCCTATTGTCATTGCCATCCTCGTCCTTCATGTTCCCTCGAAAACTCTATCCTATTAAAATGCGAATTTCGCACATGGAGTGCGGCAATTCATTGCCGCCTTTAATGACGGAATTTATTCCGTCCCATTTAAATGCCGTGAAATAAATTTCACGAAATAAGGCGGTAATAAATTACCGCACTCCATGGAGCGTTGTCACGCTCGTAAATCAAAAATCCCAAGAACATGCCTTGCGGCGCTTCCTGCCCCGTCAGCCATGATGGATATCATGGTCGAATGACTGGGGTGGCCGCCTAGTTCAATTTTCGCAGACACAGGTGATGTCATCTTTTTCCCTGGTGTAGTTCTTGCTGTACCCTTTTGAAACCTCGCCTCCGTCATCCCTCCTGTTTGCCCCTAGGCTGTAGAGTATGAATCCTTCACCATTCTTGCGGTAGGCGAAATTCCTTCCGGAAAAATAGTATGTCGGAAGCTTTGGGAGCATTCCCGGAATAACCCCGTCTAGTTTTTCCGGATATTCCCCGTGTTCCGCCTTGTAGATTTTCAGTGCAAGCGCCTGCCGGTTCAAGTCAACACAAATCTTAGATCTGGCAATTGAAAAGAGATGAAACAACTCCTATATTATGACATATATATGTCATTATTAGGAGATTATTATGAACTATCTTGCTATTAAAGATTTGAAAAAGACCAAGGATCTTCATATTTCTCTCGCGAGGGAGCACGAACTGGTTCTGACAAGAAACGGAACCCCGTGCGCACTCATGATTGAAATAAAGCCTGATTGCCTTGAACAATCCTTGGTGGCCGTTCGGAGGGCATTGTTTGCCACTGCCATCTCATCTGCCAGGGAAAAAAGTTCCCAATATCCAATTACAGAAGCGGAGATATCTGAGGAGATCAAACAGAGCCGTAAAGAAAGGGGAGCCAGAGTTTGATCATAGTCCTCGACACAAATGTCCTTGTTTCAGGAATGATAAACCCGCACGGAGCCCCTGGAAGGATTATCGATCTTGTTACTGCCGGAACTGTTGATATAGCGCTCGATGACAGGATCTTTGCGGAATACAGCAATGTTCTGAACCGTCCAAGATTCAAACGATATCTTTCAGACTTTGAAAAAACAAGCATAATAGAGTTCTTCAAACTTGCAGGTCTCCGTGCGAAAACTTCAGTGGTCATTCCGGATCTTCCAGACATGGGTGACATTCCATTCGTTGAAATAGCTTTGAGCCAGAAAGTTCCGCTGGTTACCGGAAACCTTAAACATTTTCCAAAGTCAAAAACACTTAATTGTTCAATAATTACGCCCAATGAATTTATAAATCAGTTTCACAAGTTAAAGTAAATATCATGAATTCAAAAATTAAAAATCTTCTCTGGTTCACTCTCAGGATACTGCTGGCTGTCGGAATTATCGGCTGGCTGGTTTACAAGAACCAGTCTCAACTTCTTGAGGCCGTACACAAGATCAATCCGTTGTGGCTGATTCCGGCAGTCCTGCTTTACGGATTGCACATTGTCGCCGGTGCCTGGAGATGGCAGATCCTCCTCAAAGTGCAGAAAATCCAACTCTCTTTCTTTGAATCGCTTTCCCTCACGCTCCAAGCCTTGTTTTTCTCCCTTGTGATTCCTGGCGGTGCGGTCGGCGGCGACCTCGCAAAAGCCGGATTCATTGCAGCAAGAACCCAGAAAGGGGAACGTCTCAAAGGCGTATTTACTATTCTCATCGACCGTGTCATCGGGATGGTCGCCCTTTTTTCACTTGCCGGAATTGTCGGGATAATGTCGATTAAGTTCCTGGGAAGCCTCTCGGGCATAATGGAACTCGTCATATATGCCCTGATTTTCGGATGTATCATGGGTCTGGCTTCGGCGGCGGCGCTTTTCTTTCACAGGGACCTGGAGAAAATAAACCTGTTCTCATGGCTGATCTCCCATGTTAACAGGATATCAAAGGGAGCGCTGCACAATCTCATGAGCGCAATGGATGATTTCAGATCCGAATACAAAACACTTATATTCTGCTTCGCCATAAGCGTCGTATTCATCCATCTTAATATTGCATTAATCGTGTACCTGATCGGACATGGAACCGGTGCCGACAGCCTGACCTTTCCGCTTTCAATACTTACTTCCTCGCTCGGTAACACTGTCGGGGCCCTGCCGATAACCCCGTCCGGCGTCGGAACCAGGGATTATGTTTTTGAGAAACTGCTCAGCGCAGGGGGAATAACTGAACAGGCTCTCTTGATACCATTGATTTTCACTTCAATATTCCTTTGTTTCAATCTCCTCGGCGGCCTTATATTTGTCTTCAGTAAAAAGAAAAAATCATAAAACCTATCAGGAATCAACATGAACAAAAATGTATATCTCAATATTGTTGCGACCATTCTTCTTTTGTGTGTTCTGATTATCGGACTGGCGCTGATTTACTCTGTCGATCTCATGAGGAAACGCACCGAACAGGTTTCTGAACAGCTCAACGCCATCCAGTCGAAGATAAACAATCTAGAAAAGAAAATTGCCGAAGCTCCTGCTGCTCCGGCAGGGGCACAGAACAGGCAGGATCAGAAAGCCGAGCCTGTTGCGAAGATCGCAAATCTCCAGTATTACGATCCCAACGCCGAATCCGGCGGCAGACTGATCAGCGCGGTTGCAAGCGAGACAAAAAACATGAACTCACTTGTCAACAATGAGAGTTTCGTCTCCGCCATATGGGATTACGCAACTGACTCCCTTACTGAAAGGAATCTCGAGCATGTTGAAATCTTTGAGCCCAAACTTGCCGAGAGCTGGTCCCTGTCAGAGGATAAAACCACCTATACCATAAAACTACGGAAAGGCGTGCTCTGGCATGATTTCACCGATCCTGTAACAGGCAAAAAATGGACCGATGTCGAAGTGACCGCCAAAGATTTCAAATTCTATGTGGATGTCATAAAGGATGAGACAACCGACTGCGCGCCTTTGCGCACCTATCTGCAGGACATGGAAAAGATAGAGGTCGTGTCAGACTATGAGTTCAAGGTCCGCTGGAGCAAAAAATACTTCCTGTCAGAGTCAATCACACTTGGACTTAATCCGCTGCCAAGACATCTTTATCACTCATATGAAGGCCCTTTTGACGGCAAGCGTTTCAACGATGACCATGAACGGAACCGCATGATAGTCGGCTGCGGTCCGTACTGTTTCGACCGCTGGGAGAAAGGGCAGAGGGTTGTCCTCAAGAAATGGGAAAAATATTATGGGAAGAAATACGGTGTCATGCCGCCGATAGAAAACGTGGTCTTTGAAATCATCCAGCACCCGAACACGCAGTTCCAATCGCTCCTTTCCGGAACGATCGACAGGATGGGGCTCACGCCGGAGCAGTGGAAAAGCAGAACAAACGTTCCCGAATTCGACGAAAAGACCGGAAAACTTGTGAAAATGAAATATCCGTCACGGAGCTACAGCTATATCGGATATAATTTTAAGAATCCGCTTTTCCAGGACAAGACAGTAAGGCAGGCGCTGACTCATCTTGTTGACAGGGAAAGATTGCTTAAGGAAGTTTATTACGGTCTTGGAAGAATTGTTTCAGGACCGTCATTCATTGACTCTCCGTACTACGATAAAAGCATCCAACCCTATCCGTTTTCCGTGGAAAAGGCGAAAGAACTGCTGAAGAAAGCGGGATGGAAAGACACTGATGGCGATGGGATTCTCGACAAGGATGGAAAGAAATTCGAGTTCACAATCCTCGGTGTTTCAAACCATCCGATACAGGAGAGGATTCTTCCGATAGTGAAGGAGGACATGGCGAAAGCGGGAATCGTCATGAAAATAGCGACCGTAGAATGGTCGGTTTACACGCAGCGTCTTGAGAATAAGAATTTTGAAGTCTGCATACTTGGGTGGGGGATGGGATTTGAAGACGACCCTTATCAGCTATGGCATTCTAATGAAGCGGACAAGACGGGTTCGAGCAACCATATTGCCTTCAAAAACAAGGAAGCAGACAGGATCATCGAAAAGATAAGAACATGCTTTGATCTTGAAAAAAGAATCAAACTCTGCCACGAGTTCCACCAGCTCCTTCATGAAGAGCAGCCTTACACTTTCCTGGTTTCCCCGTACAGCCTAGTCGCCCAAACCAACAGCTATAAGAACGTAAGGGTGTTTCCCGGCGGGATTGATTCAAAGATAATGTGGTGCCCGAAAGCCGAGCAGAAAGCAGTGCCGGCAGGGAAGTAGCTCTTGTTCTAGTTCTTGCTGTTTGTAGTAGTGCAATTTATTGCACGTTCTTCATGATATGGATAACGGCGTATAAATTCGCCTACTACAAACTAAATAAAACCTCTTAATTAATAGGAATAAAAATGCCAAAAAAAATAGATGAACTTGAAGCGTACATAAAAAATTGTGGCAAGGTCATGGTCGCATATTCCGGAGGAATTGATTCTTCATTTGTCCTGAAGCTCTGTGTTGACCAGGTCGGCAAAGAAAATGTGCTGGCTGTAACCGGAGCTTCCGAAACATTCACGGAAATTGAACTTGAGAATGCGGTGGATTTTGCGAAATCAATCGGAGTGGAGCACGCAGTTGTCACAACCAGGGAAATAGACAATCCTGATTTCAGATCAAACCCGCCATTGCGCTGCTACCACTGCAAAAAGGAATTTTATTCCAAGCTTGCGGAACTCGCAAAAAAGCGGGGATTCAAATATATTTTCGACGGCTCGAACAAGGACGATCTTTCAGATTACCGTCCGGGTCGGAAAGCGGCGGCGGAGTTCGGGATAATCAGCCCACTGATAAAATTCGGGTTGACAAAAAAGGAAGTCCGCGAACTGTCTAAGAAAATGGGGATAAAGATCTGGGACAAGCCTTCCAATCCGTGCCTGGCAAGCAGGGTTCCTTATGGTGAGGAGATTACCGAGAAGAAGCTTGAAATGATTTTCAAGGCGGAAAAATTCCTGAAGGACAATGGCTTCATAAACGTAAGGGTGCGTCATCATGGAAAACTCGCCAGGATTGAAGTCCCTGAAAAAGAAATAATAAAACTTCTGAAAGAGCCGTTGAAAAGCGCAATCATCAAAGAGCTTACTTCAATCGGATTCACCTGGGTTTCAATCGACATCAAAGGCTACAGAACTGGAAGTTTGAATGAGGCGCTGCGATAATTTCTCATTTTTCCCCAAGAAGATTTTTTTAACAGGGAACTGTTAAAAAAATCACCAAGATATTAAAATAAAAATCCCGACATGTTCTTGGCATGACGGGATTTTTTGGATTAATACTAAAGGCAATTACTGTTGTGAACTCACCAGGGCCTGGTCGAAGTCGGCGATAATATCCTCGATATTCTCGATACCGACGGAGACGCGTATGAATTCAGGTGTAACCCCGGCAGATCCTGTGCTCCGGTCTCCTAGATCAACTGCTCGGGATGCCCGCCATGGCATCCAGTGTTAACCGGGATCAATGCTCGCTGCTCACAGCGGTAGGTGAAAGCGGAGAAATCCAGTTGCTCCGGAAAGTCATGTAGTCCAAGTATTCCTCCCGACCGACCGACAGATTCCTATCGATCGCCAGATCGGCGTGTGTCGCCCATTTCAACTTGCGCATTTCATACCCATTTGTTTTGAATGTTCAGTCAAGTTAATGTCTATTTCAAACCCCTGGAATTTCAATATTTTAAAAAGTTATCCTTGAGATTCGAGTTCACCCTTTCATAGTCGCTTCTCTCGTCGTCTGCCTTCTCCGTCTTTCAGCTTCATAGTATTCTTTTATTTCAACAACCCGCTCTCCGTCCGGCATAATCCATTCAATTTCAGAGTAAAATTCCCGGATTGCGCCAGTAATGCTGGCATGAGGACGAGTTTTAATGTGCCTAGCCGGCAGATTGCCAAAACGAGGAGCTAATTCTGACCCAATGGCCCTATATTCGGCTTCGGCAACAAAGGGAGGCAAGAGTTCAGGTAAAGTGAAAACATCGGGATTGGCCTTGAATTTTTTGACTGCTGCCAGAGCCCCTTCATAAAGTTGTTTCATTACCTGTTTACGCGGGAAATGAACTGCCGCATCCACATGTGCGAATACTTTATCTGCTGGGGTGTCTCCAGGAGGTGCGTCTTTCAATCCTGTTTTTACCGCAACTGCGACAACTTCCGGCGTAAGTGCCGCCGATTCCAGCGCCATTGCCCGGTCTCCGCTGACAAAAATGGTTTTTACCCCCGCTTCCCAGGCGGAAAAAGCCATCTGCCCATATTCCCCTATTGAAATACTGTTTATCCTGAAATCAACGGCATCCCCAGTCTGTGTATGGGAAAGGTGAGATTTTGGGGAGCCTGCTTTGGCATGCTGTCCGACAAATGCAATCGCGTCATAATTGTCACTGCTTAAGACAGGCCAGTCAATTGCACCTCTCTGAAGAAAAACCCTCTCGTCAAGGATTTCACCACGGATAGATCCGCCAGGACCATGCCCGTCCCAAACTAGGATATCGTCTGCACCTCCATCAAAAAAACCCTTTATTGCAGTATTGACTTCCTCAGTCAGAAAACGACACGCGATCTCATTGCGGTTTCCTTCCGGCACACACCAGTCGGAAAAGTTAAGAACCCCATTGACCCCTTCAAGATCTGTGATGATTAAGATTTTCATTATTTCTCCATGCTCCTCAATAACGGATTCAAGTGAATAACTCCTTCCGACCGCCGTTTCAACGTCAATCCATTCCCAGATCTTTCCCCGGCGCATTCCCATCCTTCATGGATGAGCCAGCAATAAGCCGTGCGTTCGGTGTCGGCTGCAAATAATCTATATTGTATCGCAACAATCATCATATGTCAATCCATCCGGCGATATTGGGCATCCCGCCTCGGCATCCATGATGTCGAGGGAGGGCGTCTTACTCCGGATACGCATATTCGCCACCGCGCCGCATATCCATATCTCATATGGCGATTTAATTCAATATCTGTCATCCGTCCCGTGTGAGACGCTCCAGTCATCATGGCACCGACGACGACCGATTTTATTCGATTTATCTTGCCGGTCATGTTGACAAAAACGTTGCATCAAACTATTTTAAATGTATCGATACATATTTCCAATCAGGGAGAATAAGGCATGCGTAGAAAACTTATGCAAAGGAGTTGGGTGTCAATATGAGCGATTATGATTTCTCACATAGCTTTCTGTCCTGGACCTCCACCAAAAACAATCACACGCCCCGTCTGCGCGTCGACGCCGCTTGCGCGCTGACCGACGGCAACGGGAGGCGCGAGTATTTCCTGACCACCATGTGCGCCGGCGAGGTCATGTACGCAGAGATGAACCTCATCCATCTGCCCGCCTACGAGTTTGCTGTCGTTTACTCTCCGTCCGGCGAGTATGTGTTCTTCAAGTACCTCGCCGACGAGAGTCGGAGCCTCCTTGAGACGCAAAAGGTAGGAGAGACCATGAACACGCACGATGGCAAAGGGTCGCCTGTTGTTAAGATGAAAGTGGACATGGCCCGGTGCCGGAAGACGAGAGAGTTGCATGGGTACCAGGATATCCGCGAGGCCATACTGGGCAACAAAATCCTCAACGCCCGCACCGAGTATGTAGACGAGAGTTCGCAAGCCTGCGTGACGATGGACTACCCTGTGCACATCTGCAATGTGGCGCACGGACGGGAGATGTGGCAGATTGACACCGGTGCGGTGCTTCTGCCGGACTTCTCCGCCGCCGAACGTCCGGAGGTCGCCATCATGCGCATGGGCTACATAGTGTGGAATCATCCCGACTGGGCGGAGGTCATCGTGCGCAACCCCAAGCCAGCCGGCAAATACGCCGGAAAATCTCACTTCTCCGAGAGCCGCCGCATCGCCGCCAAAAACCATCTGTACACCGTTGAGTAGGCGAGCGAAAGTTTTTTTCACCCGTCTCCCGAGGCCGGCATATTCAACGGGGCGGTTCAGCCGCACCCAAATGGCTGTTCAAATGGATGCAGCTCCCGTCCGTTCCTTCGAGGCCAACCCGTCCCCCCCAGTCTCTCTGGGCTCATACAAAAATACTCCCTGATGCGGCAGGCAGTGTATCGAAACAATATAGATCATAAAAGGGTAACCCCTCAGTCTGGTTTGTGAAGGCGGGGATGCCCCGCCGGTGGATCCGGTTCAAAGGCGGACAGTTCGGCGAACCGTCCCTAGCTTGACGTATAGGAATTTCAAAGTTATGTATGCACGTCATTTAATTTTCGGACTTCATC
>CAZION010000016.1:0-68700 GCA_964540865.1 uncultured Victivallis sp. | reverse complement strand
ACTTGGCCAGCAGCATGCACGATGATTCGGCTTCGTGCCGCCATTTGCCGCGCACGTACGAATGCGCCTGGTGCCAGTAGCCGACCGGCTCAAGATGTTGAACACTGACGATCTCGCCAATCAGTCCGGACTCGACCAGCTCCTTGAGCTTCCGAGTGAAGTTGGTGTAGCGCAGTACATGGCAGACCGCAAAAATGACTCCGGCGTCCTTGACCGCTTTGACGATCCTGCGGCAGTCGGCCTCATTGGTCGCCATCGGCTTTTCCAACATGATGTGATACCCTTTTGCAGCAAACTCCACTGCTGGATCGGCGTGCATGGAGTCCTGCGTGCAGATTAATACCGCATCGGCAAACCTTTCCCTCTGTGCGGCTTCCTTCCAACAAGTGAAAACGTTCTCAACTGGAATCCCATGTTTCTCTGAAAGTCTTTCACGATAGAACTCCCGAGGTTCCGCGACCCCGACGACTCGTGCTTTCTCTGGAAAATTCTCGGCATACCGGCAGTAATTACCACCTCTACCACCCGCGCCAATGACCAATATTGAAATCTTTTTACTCATACTTTTCTCCGTATTTTATCTTTGCAATCAATCCTGTTTCAAAAGAGTTCCATCCTTTATTTGACCAACAGGTTCATCTGGGCGCACACGGGGAGCGTCCGGATGCATCACTTGCCACTGATAAATTCCGTCAATTAAGTCCGAGGCAAAAATAGCCATACTGGAAATACCCTTTCCAACACTGGGTATATTTTTATGCGGCATAGCTTCAATGGTGCGCCGGGCAATCTCATAGAAGCGTTCATCATCAGCCAGAAGTGCCGTATAGGCCAGTGGAGGCGCTTCGTCCATATTCTGCACACTGTTTGGTTCACGTCCGAGTGGTTTCCCGTCCCATGTCGCGACAAACGGCCAACCGTTTGCCTCACGGCTCCAGGAATTGGCCAGCCACCCGCATGAGGCGATTAGAGACTTTGCGGCATCAGGATTATGCGTCATTTTGTGGTAGGCCACCATGCCCATGGAAATCAGGCCCACCTGTAAGCAGCACTGCACCGGCTCTCCGCATTTATCTCCACCATGCCAGCTATCCCAAGCTAAACTATACCAGGCGCCACCTTTGTCGAACTGCTGCTTTTTAATCACGAATGCTGCAATCTCATCGGCTTTCTGCCGGTAAAGCGGATCATCCGTCAAGTCATATAATGCCGCCAAAGCCATCAGCGGGTAGCCTTGAGCGCGCAGGTAGATTCCAAAGTTCTTTTCATCGATTGTTGTATTCCATACAATGTGCTCTCCCAATTGAAGCGCAGCCTGCTGAACACGGGCGTTGCCGGTAAGAAACCAGTCATCGACCATCCCATTAAACCATGTGTGACCGTTTGAAGCGAGCGCTATCCCTCCCGACAGTGGCAAGGTCAACTTTCGCCCCAGCAGGCAACCACCAGTGTGACTAATTGAATGGGTATACTTGCCGCCGACATAATACAAATCGGGATAGGCGTGCATACAATCCACGTCGGCATCGTGTTGCGCCGCCTTCAATGACCAACGGTAATGGTCGCGGTTGCCCGTGCGGATATAATCCATGAACAGACCATGCGCGGTGTCATATTCATTGTTACCCCAATTGCCCCCGCGCTCGCCGAACCAGTCGCCGTAATTTAGAAAACCGTATGGGCGGAGTCTCTTGTTGAATTCCATGTGCTCATTGAACCATCGGGCGACGGCCTTGTCCCAGACATCGAATTGATTGTCGTCAGCCGGCGTCGCGCCCGGAAATACCTTTGTCCGGTAATACCAGTCACGGGACACAATCGCCACAACTGGCATATTGACTTCAGCATCAGCCTCGGCCAGAGACTTCGTGCTCCCAAAATCCAAGTCGATATTCTCCGTGAAGCTGACTCCCCATTTCAGCCGATACTTGCCTTCGCAGAAGGGAAATAACAAATAATAGGGAAGATTCCGGTAAAAGTTGCGTGACGGCTGCTTGGGCAGCAATTCGAAGAGCAACTCTTTATTGTTTACAGTGAAAGCTTTGGGCCAGCGCTGCCAGCAGTCCTTTAAAACAGCACGAACCGGCCCTGTCGCTGTGTCCACTTCGACAGCTCCAGTCAATCTGGAGTTCTCATGTCCTTTTGCGCCTGATAGGATCTGTTCATCCTCCTGGAACAGCCGAGTCTGAGAATTCGGATTCAGGACAATTTCCTCGGTTTGGCAGGGGCCTTGCCGCATGGTCTGCAAGTTCTGGGCATCCAGCAAAACCTTACCCCCCTGAATGGGAGAGGCAGGAACGAATGCGCAGGAAAGACTGTCGATATCAGTAAACTCATTTTCCAAATTAGTGTTGGTCGTTGAAACTGCAATCCCGACTTTTTCAGAGCCCCTGGCGAAAGAGAGCCGTACTTCATAGCTCATATTCGTATCACCCTTATCGGCGGTGCCATATTTACCACGCACCTTGAAGACGATGCGTTCCGGTCCCTGTTCTTCTACCTCAAAACTTTCGGGGTCGATCATAGCACTGCTGAACAATCGTCCTTTTTCGTCGCGCAGTTCCAGCCCATTCACCGCGAAGCCACCCGCATTCATCCATTTTCCGTCACTTTTTATTTTCACATTCTTGACCAGGTTGAATTTTTTCCTGTCAATCGTCGCCTGGAGTTTTCCGGTATCGACGGTTATGATATCACCATTATCCGCCATGATTAACGTGCCACCCTTTTCAGCTTCGTCGACGTTTTCACCGAACACAACTTGGTAAATGGACTTTTCATTTGCCTTTAATGGTGCATCAAATTGCAAAAGCACCCATTTCAGCGATTTGTCAGGCCAGAACGCGGTGGCGGCGGACTGGAAAAACACCGGCTTTCCCGCAGGATTAAGCACCTGTATCTTTTTTATATTACACAGGCCTCCTTCCGGCAGCGGAAAGCCGAAACGGATCGAAGCCGTACGATTCACTCCGTATTCCTCCAGTACCTCCACAGACACGGATTCCTTGGTTATTGCCCCCTTCCCGGCAGGAACAGGATTGGAGAAAAAACGCGGCTCCGGAGTTGAGCGGCCAAACTTGAAGTTCTTATCCGGAGATTTCGCTCTGACTTCCTCGGCTGTCAATCCCTTATCCGAAAGATGGGGAAATGCCAATATGTCACTGAAGTACCAGTAGCAGGATGAATCGATCTTTTCGGGATAAAGAAATTCGATTTTATTTATTTTGAATTCGACGGCTTCGGTTTTACCCTCAGTTTTGCTGAAATACAAACGGAAAAATTTAGTATTATTTCTTGTCGCCTTTGAAAGATCAAAAAGTATTTCAGCAGGTTTATTCATTTCAACGGGAGAACATTTTATCTGTTGGCATGGATAATATTGCGATTCCTGAAAAATCGATCCTGAAAAATCAGAATTTTTAAAACTCCCGACTAAAGGAGTTATGACAACTTTGACTTTACTGTACTTGCTTAAGTCCTGATTGACTGGAATCAGCACACCACCAGATCTATTCGGGAGGCATGAAACAATTTTGTTGACTTTGTCAAATTTCGCCTCTTCGCATGATTTAAATCCCAAGGCACTGATTTCCAAATTCAGACTGCTATGAGCAGCAGCACCCCTGGAGTCCTGGTCGGGCATTACGCCCCAGTCGGTTTTGATACCCTTATGGGCCATGAAGGAAATCGTCACTTTTTCCCCGGCTTTAACCTGAAGCGTCTTTATGCCAAAAGCGGCGAATGAACCGTAGATGAATCGTGTTTTGTCGGAAGAAGTGACAAGCCCGTCATTGATCAGCCACCCATCTGGCACGCCATCTTTAAGCTCTGAGAAATTCCCGTTGGCAAGTTCCGTTCCAGTGGCGTAAAAATCCCGGTAAGCAACCCAGGAAGTTTTCGCGTCATTCCGGTCATAGCCCCCGCGGACATAGAGCTTCAGCTCTTCCGTCTTCTCCGGTGTGAACGAAAACTCGAATTTCTGCCATTCACCGCTAAGCGGCTCCGTCCCTTCGATAACCAGGTGGTTGTATTGATACCTCATACTAATAAGATCATTATCCTCAGACTTAGCTTTGTTGTCAAAAGGAGCATTGGGCCATCCATTCGGATACGTAAAAGTCAGCCCGGAGCCGACCGTGACGTTTTTCAGAGGAATAAAATTTCTTCTTGCGTCAATATCAATTCGAATATTTCCGTCGAATGCGTGGCAGACCATTCCCAGAATAAACATCATAGCAATCAATAATTCCTTTAACATGATTTTCCTTTTTACTACTTAAGTATTTTCGAGTTATACCGTATGTTTTCTTTAAGAACCCATTCAAAAGTTCACTTCTAAAACTTAAGGAATCCACGGTTGAGCATCTGTTACCATAGGAAATCGTTTGGTGTCAAGGGTGTTGCCCGCCACTGACATGATATTGGCAAATCCGTTGTGCCGGTAGTAGGCGACTCGGCAGAGAGGGTCGCTTGGGTTGATGTAGGTATCAACATTACTTGGGTCTAGACCAGGTCCAGCGCTTCTATTGTAATCTATTAGATACATTACATTTTCCGGCCTTGGCACCTTGTTGACCTTCTTAATATGATCAAGCGCATAATTGTTCCCATAGCAATATGGTATATACCAGTCACGGTTTTCCGCCGGACATGTATTGATGGATGTTCCGTCTATCCATTTTTGAGCGCTCATGCCCGGACAAATCTCCTGCACCACCCAACTGCTATAATAATTCCAATAAACGGAACCAGTATTTTTCTCATTGGTTATCGACTGTGTGACCAGATCCCTGTTAAAAGCGTCTTGGTACGAGCTAAAGCCCAGATAAAATTGCCTTAGATTGCTTACACAAACAATCTTCTTTGCAACACCACGGGCCCTACTCAGTGCCGGTAACAGCATGGAAGCTAAAATAGCGATAATGGCTATAACCACCAACAGCTCAATCAGTGTGAATGATTTGCTCCGTGCTGTTGTTACCCGACGCCATACTTCGACTGGTACAGGAGACAGTCCAGTTTTACGCCATCTTTTAAATCTCGTATTCATAAATCGCCTCCTTGTTTATTTTTGCCAATCCCCGTCAAGGGAATATTACTTCTGCTGCCATTCATAGATACCACTAATCAACTCCGGAGCAAACATGATCATCTGAGAAAAGGGCTTACCATAACTAGGCATCTCCTTAGTCGGAACTTGTTCCATAGTCATTTTTGCTATGTCATACCATTTGCTGTTTCCGCCCAGCAAAGCGGCATACGCCAGTGGTGGTGCTTCGAGCATATTCTGATCACTACAACCCGGTTCGCGTCCTTGCGCCTTACCATCCCAGGTGGCAACCATTGGCCAGCCATTGGCCTTTTCGTGCCAAGATTCGGCCAGCCAAGCGGAGGAGGCAATAATGGATTTCTTTGCCTCTGGATTGCCCGTCATCTTATAATAGTCGCTCATTCCCTGCGTGAGAATACCAACCTGCAAACAGCATTGAACGGGCATATCTCCCACCCCCCATACCTTGTGGTACCAAGCTCCACCTTTGTCAAAGCTCTGCTGACCTATCACGAGTTCGACAATTTTTTCGGCGGCTTCCTTGTACATGGGATCGTGGTTGACGTCATACAAGGCGGCGAGAGCGATGAGCGGATAGCCCTGAGCACGCAGGTAGACACCGAAGTTCTTGGTGTCAAGAGGCGGATTCCAGACGATATGCTCTCCCAGCGTCAGCGCGGACTCCTGCGTCCGGGCATTCCCCGCGAGCAACCAGGAGTCAACCATGCCTCTCAGCCAGGTATGCCCGTTCGACGCTAGCGCGTTTCCGCTGTAGGGATTTGACAGGGTCAGCGTCAACTTCCGACCCAGCAAACAGCCGGCGTTGTGACAGAACGAGTGCGTGATATCCCCGCCTACATAGTACGGATCGGGATAGGCATGAACGGTATCGACATCAGCATCGTGTTGAGCCGCCCTAACGGCCCAACGGTAATGGTCGCGGTTGCCCGTGCGGATATAATCCATGAACAGGCCGTGGGCGATGTCGTATTCATTGTTGCCCCAGTTTGTTCCCCCACGTTCGCCAAACCAGTCACCGTAATTCAAAAAGCCGTAGGGATGATGGGTCTTTTTAAATTCCATATGCTCATTAAACCAGCGGGCGACGGCATCGTCCCAGACATCAAATTGCCGGTCATCTCCGGGAGTCGCCCCAGGCAGTACTTTAGTCTGATAGTACCAATCTCTCTGAATCGCTGCTACTACAGGCAGATTGGTTTCCGCATCCGCCTCGGCCAAAGACTTCATACTTCCAAAATCCAAGTCGATATTCTCAGTAAAGCTGACTCCCCATTTCAGCCTATACTTGCCTTCACAGAAGGGAAACAACAGATAATAGGGAAGATTCCGGTAAAAGTTGCGTGACGGCTGTTTTGGCAACAGCTCGAAAACCAGTTCCTTCTTGTTGACCGAGAAGGCTTTGGGCCAGCGTTGCCAGCAGTCTTTCAAAACAGCACGAACCGGCCCTGTCGCTGTGTCCACTTCGACAGCTCCAGTCAATCTGGAGTTCTCATGTCCTTTTGCGCCTGATAGGATCTGTTCATCCTCCTGGAACAGCCGAGTCTGAGAATTCGGATTCAGGACAATTTCCTCGGTTTGGCAGGGGCCTTGCCGCATGGTCTGCAAGTTCTGGGCATCCAGCAAAACCTTACCCCCCTGAATGGGAGAGGCAGGAACGAATGCGCAGGAAAGACTGTCGATATCAGTAAACTCATTTTCCAAATTAGTGTTGGTCGTTGAAACTGCTATCCCGACTTTCTCAGAGCCACGGGCGAAAGAGAGCCTTACTTCATAGCTCATGTTCGTGGCATCCTTGTCTGTGGAGCCATATTTGCCACGAACTCTGAGAACGATACGTTCCGGCCCCTGCTCTTCGATCTCAACACTTTCGGGGTCGATCATAGCACTGCTGAACAGTCGTCCATTTTCGTCGCGCAATTCCAGCCCATTCACCGCGAAGCCACCCGCATCTATCCACTTTCTGCCACTTTTGATCTTCACATCCTTGACCAGGTTGAATTTATTTCTGTCAATCGTCGCCTGGAGTTTTCCGGTATCGACGCTTATGATATCACCATTATCCGCCAGGATTAACGTGTCACCCTTTTCAGCTTCGTCGACGTTTTCACCGAACACCACTTGGTAAATTGCTTTTTCATTTGCCTTTAATGGTGCATCAAATTGCAAAAGCACCCATTTCAGCGATTTGTCAGGCCAGAAGGCGGTGCCTGCAGTCTGGAAAGGGACCGGCTTTCCCTCAGGATTAAGTACCTGCATCTTTTTTATATCACACAGGCCACCTTCAGGAAGCGGAAAACCGAATCGAACCGAGGCCGTCCGGTCCACGCCGTAATCCTCGAGCAGTTCCACCGGAACGGACTTTTTAGTTACGTTTCCCTTTCCGGAAGGTGTAGGATTCCCAACGAAACGCGGTTCCGGTGTCGGCCGGCCAAACTTGAAGTTCTTGTCCGGGGACTTCTCCGTGATATTCTTTGCCGTCAATCCCTTGTCGAACAGTGGAGGAAATGTCAATATATCACTGAAGAACCAAAAGCATGATGGATCTTTTTCTTCCTCATCGATTTTATCTCCAGTCCTGCTGAAATAAAAACGAAAATACTGGGGATTGTTTCTTGCCGTCTGAGAAATATCGAACAGCAATTCGACGGGTTTGTTTATAATTATTTCAGAAATATTTTCCAATTTCCCCGGATAATACTGCTTGTCCTGATTGATTGCGACCCCAAAATCAGCAGCTTTGAAACTCCCGGATAACGGTGTTATGGTAACTTTTACAGTGTCGTATATGCTTAAATCCTGCTTGAAGGGCAACATTACTGCGCCAGCTTTTAGTGGGACGCAGGAAATTATTTTATCATTAATATCTCCAATTTTGCACGAAATTAACCCCAAACGTTTTAAGTCAGATTCATAGTTTGCATCGGGCTTATGAAGATTTGAAATTGAATTAGTTTTTAAGAATTCGATTTTATCAAGCTTGAATTTAACCAGTTTAACCAAAGAAGTTTCAATTGCTTTGTTATCGAATCTCACCGGAAGCTCATTCCAGTCTGTTTCTTTTCCTTTACGGGCCATGAAGGATATTCTCACTCGCTTGTCGGCCGTAACCTTGAGTGTTTTCACGCCGAAAGCACCAAAAGCGCCGTAGATCAAAGGTGGTTTGGCGGAAGTATCGAACAGACCCGGGTTGATCAGCCAGCCTTCGGGAACGCCGTTTTTAATTTGAGAAAAATCTCCATTGCTGAGTTCCGTTCCGCTCTCTTTGAAACCAGTGTAAGCGACCCAAGCAGTTTTCGAGTCATCCAGGGTATATACGCCACGAGCATAAAGCTTTAGTTCTTCGCTTTTCCCAGGAGTGAACTCGAACTCGAATTTCTGCCATTCCTCGGAAAGGGGTGCCGTTCCCTCAAAAACTAGGTTATTGTGTTTTTCCAAGTTCAAGTAGTTGGGCCATGCATGCGTATAAAACCATTTCAAGCCGGGGCTGGCATTGGCTTTCTCCAGCGGTATATCATTTCTCATTGCGTCAATGTCAATTCGAATATTTCCGTCGAATGCGTGACATGCCATTCCCAGAATAAACATCATAGCAATCAATAATTTCATTAACATAATTCTCCTTTTTGCTATTTAAGTAATTTTGAATTCCAACCTATATTTTCTTTAAAAACCCATTTAAAGGTTAAAAGTTCACTTCTAAAACTTAAGGAATCCACGGTTGAGCATCTGTTACCAGAGGAAATCGTTTGGTGTCAAGGGTGTTGCCCGCCACTGACATGATATTGGCAAAGCCATTATGCCGGTAGGCGACTCGGCAGGCGGAGTTGCTTGGATTGATGGAGCTATCACTAGTTGGGTCTAGACCAGGGCCAGCGCTTCTATTGTAATCTATTAGATACATTACATTTTCCGGCCTTGGCACCTTGTTGACCTTCTTAATATGATCAAGCGCATAATTGTTCCCATAGCAATATGGTATATACCAGTCACGGTTTTCCGCCGGACATGTATTGATGGATGTTCCGTCTATCCATTTTTGAGCGCTCATGCCCGGACAAATCTCCTGCACCACCCAACTGCTATAATAATTCCAATAAACGGAACCAGTATTTTTCTCATTGGTTATCGACTGTGTGACCAGATCCCTGTTAAAAGCGTCTTGGTACGAGCTAAAGCCCAGATAAAATTGCCTTAGATTGCTTACACAAACAATCTTCTTTGCAACACCACGGGCCCTACTCAGTGCCGGTAACAGCATGGAAGCCAAAATCGCGATAATGGCTATAACCACCAACAGCTCAATCAGTGTGAATGACTTGCTTAGTGCTGCAGTTTTCCAACGCCAGATCTCGACTGGTACAGGAGACAGTCCAGTTTTACACCATCTTTTAAATCTCGTATTCATAAATCGCCTCCTTGTTTATTTGTTATCTAAAATCATCTTTAGCTCGCAGTTCCAATTGTACCTCTGTCTTTAAGTTCTAAATCAACGTAAATCCGTCTGGGAACAGTTTCCCCTTTCATCATGGAGAGCAGGTATTCAGCGGCCAGGGATCCGCTAAGGAGAGGAGAAGACCAGAAGGCGCTCGCTTTCATCTCAACTCCCTGTTCGCTCCAGTCTTTCATGCAAATAACGCTGAGTCTATCCGGTACTGGACGATTCATAAGTACAGCCTCATCAATCAAAAAATTCGCCTCCAATGGATGATCAATTATCACAGCGGTTAGATCAGGATTGACAGCCAAGTAGTCTCTCATCATTTGCGCTCCGTTCGGCAAGGGAGAACCGATCGGCGGCCAAACAGTCGTGGTTAGGCGCCATGACGGCTTATAACGCCGGGTGCACGCCACGGTTTTTTGATAAACAGCCTCCCTGCCCAGAGCTGACGGGCTCCCAACATAGCCAATAGCCTCATGCCCCTTCTCGAGCAGCGTGCGGATCATTTCCTCCATAGCCTTTTCGTCATTCTCTATCAGCAGTGGCGAATTGAGCTGATCGTCAAAATCGCGGTTGACAAAGCGCAGATGAGGTAGGTCGGATTCCTCCAATTTTTTCATCGCATTCAAACACTCGGGCGTGTTCAGTACGGTAATAATTATACCCTTGAGATCACGTCGACGTGCGTCAGCCAGAAGATCTATCTCAGTAAAAAAATCCCTGTCAAATGGGATCAGCTTTACATCAAAATTGCTTAACGAAAGAATCTTGTGCATGGCCTCAACGGCTGACAATGTCAATAGCTTGCGCTCATGGAAGTAATAAAATCCAATATTGCTCGTTACCGTTGAAGCTTTGTCGGTGACGAAGGTGCCTCCACGGGTCTTGCGGGTCAAATAACCTTTTTCCATCAGGCTTTTGAACGCCTGGTGGATTGAGTAAGGACTGACTCTCCATTGTTTTGTCAATTTGCTTGTCGGTGGAAGCTTTTCACCCGGCGACAACGTTCTGTTCTTTATCATCTCCAGAACATGCCGTTCTATCTGGGTAAAAGAAGAATCTTTCGATTGAACCCTGAAATCTTCAAAATTGTTACTTATTGCTTTCATGACGATAATATTAGATAATAATAGATCTTTGTCAAGCTCTAAACAATAAAAAATTATGGATTTTTCATCTTAATGGGTCAAATTCCCAGACCCTTGGGGCGGCTTTGATTTTCTTTTGTTATAAAGAATCTCCGGCCCGCCGTGAGGCGAGGGAGGGCGTCCGTAATACCCCGTTGCTTGCAGCGGGGATAGGATGCCCGTCAGGAGATTCTTTATTGTTCAGGAAATACTATCGGAAAAGACAAATCCGAAAGCGGTTGATGAGCTTCCAATCCAAATAAACTTCAGCGCTTATTCGGATATCCGGTATTTGACATCGGTAAACACTATGCTATAATAATGTTTACTTCAAGTAAACAGTTTGCGAGAATGTGCCCTTATGAAAATTGAAATCTTGCAGAATATAATAGCGGAATGGCTTACCGACACACCAATACCATCACTGACGCCACGGCTAAAACCCATTGTCAAATGCGGGGAGCTGACATCTGTTCTCGCCATTGTAGGTCCGCGCAGAGCCGGAAAAACATATTTCATGCTCCAGCTTATCAAAGAACTCCTTGATTCCGGCCTGGCGAAAAGAGATGACATCCTCTTTGTTGATTTTGAAGATTTCAGACTCAAGGATTTCGTCGCCGAAGACATTGACAATCTTTTTGTCTCTTTCAACAAACTTACTGGGAAAACTCCTCAATATCTGTTTTTCGACGAAGTCCAGAACATCCGGGACTGGAGCAGAATGCTCAGATCCCTGCACAACAGGAGGAAATTCAAAATAATAGTTTCCGGAAGCAACTCTTCCCTTCTTTCAAGGGAAATTGCAACTGAACTGCGAGGACGCTACACCGATGAGATCATGTTCCCGTTTTCATTTATGGAATTCCTCTCATTCAGGAATGTCCCATTCGATGAAGTCACACTGCATACCGCCCGCAAAGGCGAAGTCCTCGCCGCATTCGACGATTATCTGCAATATGGTGGGTATCCTGAAGTCGCGTCAAAGATCAATCAGGGCGACAAAAGAAAACTTCTCCAGAATTACTACGACACAATATTCCACCGGGATGTCATTGAAAGACATGGGATAAAGGCCGAACACATTCTCGACAGAATCATGAGAAGCATACTTGAGAATTACTCCGAACAATTTTCCGTGTCTAAATTCGAGAAACAGCTGAAGTCAGCAGGTCTGCACGGCAGCAAACGAACTCTAGCCAATTATCTCAAATTCCTCGAGGGCGCCTTTTTCATTCTCAAGTCGGAAAAATTCTCATATTCCGTCAGGGTCCGAACTATGAATCCGTGCAAGATTTATCTTATTGATACCGGTTTCTCATTTCTAGGCTCCCCTTTTTCCGAAAACAGAGGGAAGCTGCTTGAGAATATAGTGGCTCAGGAACTTTTACGCAGAGGAAACCAATTGTTTTTCTTCAAAGGCAGAGGAGAATGCGATTTCATCCTGAAATCGGGAACAAAACCCGACAAGGCCATTCAGGTATGCTGGGAGTTGAATCAGAAAAACGAGAAGCGTGAACTCTCAGGGCTTGCCGAGGCGATGAAAGAATTCGACTTGAAACACGGGATGATCCTCACGTATAACCAGGAAAAAATCATCACCCATGATTGTTATGAGATCCCTACACTTCCAACCTGGAAATGGCTTACACTGACCGACTGCCGGTATCATACGGATTGAATTCTGCCGGATCAATATCCCAAGATTGGCAAAATATGAGGCTGAAAGTTATGCAGACTTTTTCCGAGCAATCTCGTAAGTGGCAAGTATTTGGGAGAATTCATGCAGTTCTGCCTGGAGCAGTTTCTTTTCCGAGAGCGTAATGTGAAGATTGCAATTGCGTTAATTCTACAAATTTCAAAATTCCATCTTGATTTTACCCGGTCGTCTGACTACCTTCACCTGGCATGAAATATAAAGATTTCACAGTCATCCCACAGGATGACGGACTAATGGATTGCTGGATTATTGGGTTTGAGTTCAAGAAAAACCATAGATACTGGATTTTAAGAAAATTTCAGAATAGGCATTTCGGATTTTTCCCATATGGTGATTTTTTGCATAACTCTTTGATTTACAACAATCCATTAATCCAGCAATCCAATAATCCGCTGGAGAATGGAAATGAACAAGCTATTTATCCCGGCTTTAGCCATACTTACGTTTTGTCTTAACGCATTCTCTGCCGATTTTTCCAAACTTGAAACCTTTATCGATGATGAAAAACTTTGGGACATCTCATCCGATAAGTTTCTTGATGGAAGCAATGAAATGTATTTCAAATGGCTCTCTGATAAGAAAAACGAAGTCAGATACCCAGGGTACAGCAATAGTCCGGGTATGACATTCCTCGGCATGAAATCATGGGAGACAATTATCAGGTTTGAAGAGGGTAAAGTAGGCCAGATTGAAATTTTAACCTATAATCGTGGCGATTCCGGGGATATAAGCGATGAAAAAACTTTTCAGGCGACAGTTGATGAAATGATTGGCAAGTTGGACGGATGGAGCCTGGACAAGGGGGTTACCATACCAAAAGAAAGACTTAAGACGGGAATGTATCTTGAAAAGAAGGTCTGGGTTAAGAACAATAACCTTGCCATTGAACTAAGGTGGAGTGCAAGTGAGCGCATCAAGACACAGGATCTTGAAGCTCCCAGGGCGAAAGACAGGACAATAAAATTCAGGGCGGAATACATTAAGATCATAATAGGTAAATACGATCCGAAAAACGATCCGAGGAGAATAGCGTCCTATCCGAGAAAAGCTGATACAGCTTCAGCAATAGACATCAAACAGAATGTGAAGAAGGATGCGGACGGATTTGTTTATATTGAAAATATTCCCATGGTTGACCAGGGGGCCAAGGGTTACTGTGCCGTTGCGACTGCTGAACGTATTCTAAAATATTATGGAACGGACGTCGATCAGAACATGCTTGCTCAGCTTTCAAACTCTTCTGCCACAAAAGGAACCAGCTCTGAGGAAATGTTAGATATGCTGAAAAAAGTCCAGTCTAAGTTTGGTGTGTTGGTGAGAACTCACGAGGAAATCAAGATTCAATCGTTCATAGGGATGGTGAATGAGTACAACAAATTTGCAAAGAAAGCCGGCAAAAAACAGATAACATATGGAAACAGCATCGATGTCGGCGGAATTTACAATGACATGGATCCAGAACTGCTGAAGAAGGCAAGATGCGAAAAAGATAAAAGCGGATTTAAAAATTTTCAGGGTGATATCATGAAACACGTTGACCTGGGCATCCCGCTCATATGGAGCGTGATACTCGGGGTGGTGAAGGAGAAGGGGCTTCCGCAGGTGGCGGGGGGGCATATGCGCGTAATTTCCGGTTATAACAAGGAGAAGAATGAGATCATATACTCCGACTCATGGGGCAAAGAACATGAAAACAAAAAGATGCCGATGGATGACGCCTGGACTATAACCACTGGTCTTTATTCATTTGATCCGAGGAAAAAATAAAAAATTCAGGACTGCTTGATATTATGAAATTTAATTCTGATTCCAAATACTTGTCCCTTGCTGTTTCCCTGGCGAAACGAGCTTGGGGGCAGACCTCACCCAACCCGATGGTTGGAGCAGTCCTTGTGAAAAACGATAAGGTCATAGGCAAAGGATATCACAGAAAAGCAGGATGTCCCCACGCTGAAATCAATGCGATAAATTCCTCAAAGGGGGAGATTGATGGGGCCACGCTTTTTGTTACGCTGGAACCATGCTGCACTTTTGGAAGAACCCCCCCCTGCACGGATGCGATAATATCGGCAGGCATAAAAAGGGTCGTTGTCGGATGCCTTGATCCAAATCCCAAACACTCGGGAAAAGGGGTGGATGTACTTAAAAAAGCCGGAATTGATGTGACTGTCGGGATAAGAGAGAAGGAATGCGTTGAACTTAACGAAGCATTCTTTCACTGGATAACAAAGGGAAGGCCTTTTGTGCTTTTAAAAATGGCGATGACCCTTGACGGGAAGATTGCAACGCAAGACGGGAAATCAAAATGGATTACCGGTTCTGCAGCAAGGCGCAGGGTTCAGAAGCTGAGGCAATGGGCGGATGCGATAATGGTCGGAGGTGAAACCGCAAGAACAGACAGGCCATCTCTTACCGTTCGTGAATTTCGCAAAATAAAACAGCCACGCAGGCTGATTGTTTCCAGAAAGCTCACAGAAAAAGACGCTTTGAATCTGCTGTGCAAAGGCGAAAAACCAGAAATAATAAGCGTTTCTTCCAGACAGGGGTGGATTAGGGAATTGAAACGGCTTGGAAGAGAAGGCGTAGTTTCTTTGCTTGTCGAGGGTGGAGGTGAACTTGCGGCATCCCTACTAAAAGATAAGCTAGCAAATAAAATAGAATTCCATATTGCGCCCAAAATACTAGGGGGAAGTAATAGTCGTCCTGTTGTAGGAGGAGAAAATCCTTCCAGCCTCTCGGAAGCTTTAAATATCCAAAACATATGTGTGAAGAAAATCGGTGAGGATCTCTGCATCAGCGGATATCCTATCTAAAAATCAGCAATTCCCGGATTGCTCTAGCTTCTCAGGGAATTATATACATCTTTGATTGCCATGGCGGTTTCCTTGTATGTCTGATAGCGTTCTGCTGGTATCCTGGCAAGCATTTTATCTAGTATATTAGCGATTTTCGGACTTACATTGCCAGGCATTCGGTTTACGACATTGGCTATTCTAAGACTGGACACATGCTTTTTTGCAACTTCGAATGCTCCGGTTGCAGTATAGTAGGTTTTTCTGGCAAGAGCATGAAACATAACCATTCCTAGGCTGTAGATCTCGCTGCTCATGTTTTCGGGCATGCCGCAAATTCTTTCAGGAGGCATATATAGTGGGGAGCCGGACACGGTTTTTACATCTTTATTTGTAGCTTCTTCAATTTTTACGCAAATACCATAATCTATTATATGGGCGTTTCCCTCTTTGTCAATTAATAGGTTTTGGGGTTTTAGATCCCTGTAGAGGTAGCCGCAATCGTGGATTCTCTGTTCGGCTGAAAGAATCTGAAGGGCCCAGAGAAGCACATATTTCTGAGGAATCGTATCTGCTGACTCAATAATCTGATCCAGCCTTCTGCCTTCACAAAACTCCATGGCACAGAAATATTCGTTTCCGTAACAACCATAGTCGGCAACGGATGTGAGATGGGGATGCCTGCCAAATGTCTTACCAATGCTCGCCTCTTTTAGTAGAGCCTCAATTAACCATTGATCAGCCCTATTGTTCCTAGGTAATATTTTAACGGCAAACTCCATATTAGGATATTTGTAATGAACCGCCTTGTAAACACTGCCCATTCCACCCCCGCCAAGAGGGCGGTAAAGCCAGAAGTCCTTGATATTGTAAGGAATAAATATTGGAGCTTCACACTGTGTGCATTTCTCCATTGACAGCGGGGTAAAGTTCATCAGGCTAAGGACGGTATAACAGGAGCCGCACTCAAAGCAGTTTCCGTTCAGCAATTCAATACTGGGTTTTACGTCAACGAGTACCGAAGATTCGCCGTCTTTTTTATTTGTGCCAAAGATATTCCACATGAATACAGAACCTCAGAAATTCAACTATTGCACTATAAAACCAATATATTTTGGCAAACATCTATTTGCAAATCACCTTGTTTTGCAAAATTATGGACAGCTTTTTTCTAAAAACAAACCAGTTTCATTTGTTTGAATTATGAATCTTACACACTATATTCGTGGTTTTGAAAGCGTTTTATTTGTTCTTTCGGCTAATCCATAAATGAACCCTATCACCTTAATTTAGGAATAGGGCTCTTAACAGAAATGCTGTTTATAAAATGAAGATGGAAAAAGAAATCCAGTTGAAGATTGACGAATCCAGGCAGCTGGAAACCATTTCACTGATAATCGGCATATACTGTTTACTTTCTGGAATTTCCATACTGTGGATTGGAATCATTTCCCCTTGGATGGGGTCTGATTCTTTTTCCCTTCTAATAATACCTTATCTGATTTCCTTAATCCTAGCTGTAAACACCTGTGTCCTGGGTTTTCTGAGCGCAAAATCCGCTCAGGAGGAGGAAGATAAAAAATTACTTGAGAAACGTAAGGAGAAAAAAGCGCTTGAAACAGGGGAAGATGTACTTTTCTCGGCATCAAGAACACTTGGCAATTACAAGAGATTTTCTCCATATGTAATAGCCGTCCTTAATTTCATATTAATTGGCGTTATCCTATTATCTTTCAAAATAGTCTGGGCTGCAAGAGTTGACATGCAAGTTCCAATAAAACCTTCACAGGCGGCATTTATTTCAGCATTGCTTGCAATCATAAGCATTTTCGCAGGTATATTCTGCGTCGGCCAGTCAAGAGAGAAGAATTTCCGCTGGCTCAGGCCCCTTGGAGGCTGGCTAATCTTATCATCTCTTCTTGGAATGATGGCAACTCTTGCAATTTTCATGCACAGGTTCGACAAACCTCTCTGGGACATTGCCATAAATAAGATCATTTTTGCAATAACTATGATACTTGGAATTGAACTTCTTTTAAATTTCATCGTCGAATTCTACAGACCGAGAACTTCAGCCGAGGAAAGACCTGTTTTTGAAAGCCGCATACTTTCACTTTTTACTGAGCCAGGAGGATTCATCAGGAATGTGGCGGACACCCTTGACTATCAGTTTGGATTTAAAGTTTCAAAGACGTGGATTTATCTGTTCTTTGAGAAGTCGATAATACCTCTTGTATTGCTGTGGCTTATTGCCTTCTGGCTTTTTACATGCATATCCGAGGTGGGGCCTGGGGAAGCTGGAATACGTGAGAATTTTGGAAGGATTATCGATGCAAAACCTCTCAGCGAGGGAATATATCCGAAACTACCGTGGCCCTTCGGGAAAATGACCAGGGTTCCTGTGAAAAAAATTGTTGAAATCACGGTAGGAGCTGAGCTTACAAATGAAAAAGGGGAAGTTAAAACTCCCGAGGTTGTCCTTTGGACAGTCGAACATTATGGAACTGAAAAGAAGTTTATTGTTGCCGCTGAAAAGAAATCTACAGATAAGGAAAACCCTGTATCCTATATGTCGGCAACTTTCACCATTCAGTACAGGGCTAAGGAAAACCAGGTGCTTGATTTCGCATTCCGAAATTGTGACATCCCTACTTTCCTGAAATCCGTTTCTGAAAGGGAAATCAGCAAGTACCTGGCAAGCGTTGACATTCTGAAACTAATGTCGACTGGAAGAGGCAAGGCGGTGTCTCTACTGACCTCACGCATACAGGAATCTGCCGATAAGTTGAAACTGGGGATTGAAATAGTTTCCTTGAACCTCCATGACGTACATCCTCCTGTTGACAAGGTTGCCCCTGCATTTGAGGAAGTGGCCAGCGCTAGACAGGAAAAAGAAGCGATGATACTGAATGCAAAGGCCTATGAAAATAAAATTCTACCCTACGCCGAGGCTGAAGCTTCCAAAATCATAGCTGATGCTGAAACATCAAGGGATAATTCCATCAAGCTTTCGGAAGCTGAAATGATGCGGTTTAAAAAGCAGCTTGAAGCCTACAGGATAATGCCCGAAATGTACAAGCTGAGGACATACTTGGATTTCTTTGAAAAGGACTGCAATGAGATACGGAAGATCGTGATAGGAGATTCTGACACGAAAAACGTATATATATTTAACTTTGAAGAGAAGGCGCGTCTTGATCTTATAGACGCAGGTCTTGGCGAAACTGGCGAACAACAGAAATAATGTAATTCGGAGGGAATTTATAATGGCTGAAACAAAGGATTCAAATATGATGTTCAAACACTGGCCTACACTTCTTCTCGGCCTTATCGTGTCAGTAATATTCCTCCTGGCGATCTTTACATTCCAGGTTAAATCCACAGAAACAGTGGTTGTCACTACTTTCGGTAAAATTTCCGGAGTTAAGGATGCAGGGCTTCACTTCTGCTGGCCATATCCAGTACAGCAAATCCACAGATTTGACAACAGGTATCACTGCTTTGACGGCAACACTGGAAAGATAGAGGAGACAAATACTGCTGACGGACAGCCTGTAATCGCTGAAATATTTGTAGTTTACAAAGTGTCGGATCCTCAGAAGCTTTTCAGAAGCCTGGGTGGAATTCCGCAGGCGGAGGATAAGCTGAACAGCCAGATGAGAACTGTAAAAACAGGAGTATTTGGTAAATATAAGTTTGATGAACTTGTAAGTACGGATCCTTCAAAGATGAAACTTGATGAAATAGAACAGGAAATGAAGAAAACCATTGCTCCGATAGTTCTCGGCCAATATGGGATAGAGGTCGAGTATGTTGGGATAAAAACGTTAGGGCTTCCTGAAAAGAATACTGAGAATGTTTTCAACCGCATGAAAGCTGAACGTAATGTTGTCGCCGAACAGTATCGCGCAGACGGGAAAAAAGAAGCGCAGACTATGAGGAACCAAGCCGACAACACACGGAAACTGAAACTTGCCGAAGCCGAAGCCCAGGCGAAACGGATTAAAGCCGAGGGTGATGCCAAGGCCGCCTCATATTACGCGGTATTCAAGGAAGAGCCTGAACTTGCGGCATTCCTGAGGAAACTCGAATCCATGCGCAAGATACTCCCGAGCAAAACAACTCTTATTTTAAACACGAATTATGCGCCCTTCGATTTGCTTAAGCTTGACCAGAACCTTAAAGCTGAAGAAAATAAAGAAAAGAAAAAATAATATCTCAGGTAATTTGAATTATGCCGGAATCTGATAAACACAACCATGTCGGGAATGAAGACAACAGTCATTTCAGCGCTGGAATCAATGCGCTGACAAAAGGGCTTCATATCTCTTTTGTGATCCTATCATGCATTATAGCGTTCATGTTAATCTGGTATTTCACCTTCGGGGGGTATTTTACCGTTAATCCGCAGGAAAACATAATTGTCGAACATTTTGGAAAAGTCGGCCCTCTGTATAAGGAAGGTTGGCATTGGACATTCCCCTATCCAGTTAGCAAGATTATCAGAATTCCTGTGAGCAAACAGACGATCACGTTATCAACCTACTGGCATAAAGCCGATGTGAAAGCTATAAAAAATGAAGCTCCGGCCGGCGCTAACACTCTTGTCCCAGGTAAAGACGGCTATCTTCTAACCGGGGATGCAAATATTATTCACACGGAATGGGAACTGATATACACGATTACGGATCCTTTGAAATATTTCCTGAAATGCGCTTGCCCTCCGGAGCCTGTGCGGCCGGATGAAATGCTTGTTAATTCTGAAACCGGTAAAATTATCGGAACACGCGGTCCAAGGACTCTTATCCAGTCGCTTCTAGAAGATGAAGTTATAAAAATAACAGCAGCCCAACAGGTGGACTCAGCTCTCTACAAGAAATCCTTTGACTACATGGACTACGTGAAAAAAGCTTTGGAGAAATCAATCGATAGATGGGATATCGGTGTGAAAGTTGAAAATGTCAACCTTAAGAGTAAAACTGCACCGTTAAACACCGTGCCTGCATTTCAGGAAGTTATTGAGGCTGAACAGCAAAGCGCAACCGAAAAACAGAACGCCCGTGCATATGCGGTGACGGTCGAGGGGGAGGCGGAGTCAGATGCTTCAAGAATAGTGGCGGATGCTAAAGTTTACAGGATTGAGATTGTCGCCAATATCGAGGCTGAGCAGACTTACTTCAAAAAGATTCTCGAAGAATATAAAAAGAATCCGAAGACCGTCCTCATCTCGCTTTATTCAGACACTATTTCAAATCTTCTTGAGAATGTCAAGGAAAAATATATCCTTCCTGAAAGTGCGGATGGCAGCCATGAAGTCAGAATAATGCTCAATCCTGAACCCAAGTATCAGAAAAATGAAAAGAAGCAGAAGGAATAATAAAATATGCCTGACTTAACCTCCGAGAAAAAGGTTTTTGACGCCCACAGCGAGATATGCGGCTGTGATCATCATCATGATCACGAAGCGGGCGGATCTGGGCATAATCGCAGTTTGGGGCGTCTCAGCGTAGCCCTTGTCGGCGGTTTTTTCACACTTAATTCATATTTATTGATATGGATTCAGCCGGATCAGGTTTTTACAGCTGAGCTCAGCGCCATTTTTGGAGCTGTCATTTTAGCACTTCCTATTTTTATCGTCGCATTCAAAGACCTTGCAAAAGGCAAGGTCTACATGAACGAGCTTGTTGCACTTGCAGTTCTGGCCGCACTCGCAGGGGGTGATTTCAGGACAGCAGGAATAATTTCCTTCTTCCTACTAATCGCAATCATCATTGAATCGAGAACGGCTAGCGGCGCTCAGCGTTCGATCGAGGAGCTAATCAAACTTACACCCAGGTCCGCCAGGAAGATAATAGAAGGACAGGAAGTTGACGTTGATGTCCTCTCTCTCTCAATAGGTGATGTTATCCGCATCCGCCCCGGTGAGAATTTTCCAGTTGACGGAGGAATTGCAAAGGGATCAAGCACAGTCAATCAGGCATCCATTACTGGAGAATCCCTCCCGATAGACAAGGAAATAGACGATGATGTTTTTGCAGGAACACAGAACCTTACAGGAGTTATTGACATCAAAGTTACAAAGGTCGGGAAGGATACGACTCTTGGAAAAGTTAAGGAAATGATTCTTGCTGCTGAAACAAGCAAGCCGCCTATTGTAAGGGTGATTGACCGTTATGCCGGTTATTATACTCCGACCATACTGATGATTGCAGGGCTCACATGGTGGTTCTCCGGCGGTGACATGAGAAATGTCATTTCTGTTCTTGTAGCTTCATGCCCATGCGCCCTTGTTCTTGGAGCTCCTTCCGCAGTCATCGCAGCCCTTGCAGCTGCGGCCCGTCTTGGTATTCTTATAAAAAATGTATCCTATCTGGAACTTGCCTCCAAGGTTAGGGCGGTAATATTTGATAAAACAGGAACCCTGACTGAGGGAACCCTTTCTGTCGTTAGGTTGGCTCCGGCCTCGGGAATTGAACCTGCTGACCTTTTACAGGTTGCGGCATCACTTGAAAGTCATAGTAATCATCCGACTGCAATTGCCCTTCAGAAACTTGCAAAGGACGCCAACCTGCCTCTGACAGAAGCAGACAAATTTGGAGAGGTTCATGGGAAAGGGGTGGAAGCTGTCCTGGATGGCAAAAAAGCGATAATAGGAAGGGCGGAATGGCTTAAGTCTCAGAACGTAGACCTTTCATCCCTTGAATCTCCAGATGAAACTGCTGGCGGGGCCATGAGTATTGTTTATGTAGCCATTAACGGAAAAGCACTTGGTTGGATTGGATTCAGAGACACTGTGAGGAAAGGAGTTGCAGAAACCATAAAATCCCTCAGGGAAGTCGGTGTTAAACATTGTGCAATGGTTACTGGAGATCGCAAATCAGTGGCGGATCTTGTGGCCACTGAGCTTGGAATTGAAAATGTCAGGTCAGAATGCCTGCCTGATGACAAGGTAGAATATGTAAAAGAAGTAAAACAAAGTTACACAGTTGCAGTTGTTGGGGATGGGATAAACGATGCTCCAGCACTTGCCGCAGGCGACCTTGGAATCGCGATGGGCGCAATCGGAAGCGACATTGCAATAAACAGTGCATCAATTGCCCTTATGACAAATGACCTGCGCAGGATTCCTCTACTGATAGAGCTCTCAAGGCAGTCGGGTAAAATAATTAACCAGAATCTGCTTATAGGTTTCATATTCATTGTCGGTGGAATAAGTCTTTCCGTATTCGGGATGCTCCCTCCAATCATAGCAGCTGTCCTCCACACCGTTAGCACGACAATGGTTCTGTTCAACAGTGCGCGGCTGGTTCGCATGGGCGAAGAACTGACCCTGACAGAAAGCTGATTCAGGCTTGATGGAACAAAACCGTTTATAATCTGTCTATATTGTCTAAATGCATTTTTAAGAAGATTAAAATTTCTAAAACAAAGGTAGGGAATAATGAAAAAAGAATTAAGCATGATGTTTGCGTTATTAGTCCTCTGCTCCTCATACAACTGTGTAAATGCAGAAGAGAAAACTGCACCGCCTGCACCGCCAGCTACAAAACCGCAGCCATTTATTAATGTGCCGGCAAAGCCAGCTGCCGGAGACATTGCAAAGGATGCAAATGCTGATCCTCTAGCATTCGTACCTGATCTTGTTGCAAAAATCGGGGATGAAAAAATCACAAAGACTGAAATTATGGCTGAATTCAAGCCTGTTATTGCAATGATGAAAGAAAATGGACAGCTCGGCACAATCCCCCCGGAAGTCTGGAAGACAGAAGTCAAGAAGAGAGTTAACGACATGATAGCTACAAAACTGTTGCTGAAACTTGCGGAAGCCGAAGGTTACAAGCCCGATCCAGTCAAGGCTGAAGAGGAATTTAAGAAAATTACTGCACAGCTTCCACCAGAACAGCTTGCGGAAACACTTGCTAAACAGGGAATGACCGCCGAAGCAATAAAGGGTAGAATCGCAATTGGTCTTGCAATTCAGAAATGGATTGAGGAGAAAGTTGCAATAAATATAAAAGTCTCCGACGAGGATGCTGAGAAGTTCTACAATGAAAATCTCGAACGTTTCAAGAAACCTGAAACCATCCGCGCCTCACACATACTTATAAAAGTCGATGAATTAGACCCTGAGAAGGCCAAAGCAATGTCCGACGAACAGAAAAAGAAAGCGTCTGATGACCTGAAACAACAGGCCCTTAAAAAATCCCAGGACATACTTGCCAAGCTGAAACAGGGCGGTGACTTTGCGAAACTCGCAGCTGAGAACAGCGCATGCCCCAGTAAAGAGAAAGGCGGAGACCTTGGAGCATTTGAAAGAGGGAAGATGACACCGGTATTCGAAAAAGCTGCATTCTCGCTCAAGCCCGGTGAAATGAGTGATGTTGTTGAAACGGAATTCGGATACCACATAATCAAGGCCACTGAAAAAATTGATGCCGGAACTACGCCTTTCAAGGATGTCAAAGCTTTTCTTGTCGAAGGGTTGAAGAAACAGAAAACATCCCAGATAGTCCAGGAAAAGATTGAGGCTGAGAAGAAGGATAAGAAGGTTGAAATCTTTGTAAATTAATTCAAGCTGATTTTTTACCAAGAAGCCTTTGAATTTTAAATCGATACGTATATAATTAGGCTTTTGGTATTTTTAAGAGAACTCAATGTAATTACAAGTTAAAGGAAGGATCAAGAAATGGCTGTAAAAGTCGGAATAAACGGATTCGGAAGAATCGGAAGAATGGCGTTCCAGGCAATCTGCGATCAGGGACTGCTCGGCAAGGAAATCGACGTGGTTGCTGTTGTTGATGTTTCAACTGACGCAAAATACTTTGCCTACCAGATGAAGTACGATTCAGTACAGGGTAAGTTCAAACACAATGTCGAAACATGCAAGAGTGATGCTTCCAAGGAGGAAGATGACGTTATTATTGTGAACGGACACAAGATCAAATGTGTTATGGCGACAAAGACACCTGATCAGCTTCCCTGGAAAGAACTCGGCGTTGAATATGTTCTTGAATCCACAGGTCTTTTCACAGATTCAGAAAAAGCCAAAGGGCATCTCGCTGCGGGCGCAAAGAAAGTCATCCTTTCCGCTCCTGGAAAAGGCGAAGTCAAAACAATCGTTATGGGTGTGAATGAAAACGAATATGATGCCGCAAAGCACAATATCGTTTCAAACGCATCCTGTACGACAAACTGCCTTGCTCCTGTTGTCCATGTCCTCCTCAAGGAAGGAATCGGCATCGAAAAAGGCCTTATGACAACCATCCATGCTTATACTGCAACTCAGAAGACGGTTGACGGCCCATCAAAGAAAGACTGGAGAGGCGGACGTGCAGCTGCCTGTAACATAATCCCTTCTTCAACTGGAGCAGCAAAGGCAGTCGGCGAAGTTCTTCCTTCTACAAAGGGAAAACTCACTGGAATGGCATTCCGCGTTCCGACACCCGACGTATCAGTTGTCGACCTAACCTTCACGGCTGCCCGTGACACAAGCATCGAGGAAATAGCATCTCTCATGAAGAAGGCTTCCGAGACGTATCTCAAGAACATTCTTGGATATGCTGACGAGGAGCTTGTTTCCACCGACTTCATACATGATGCCCGTTCATCTATCTTTGATTCAAAGGCCACACTTGAGAACAATCTCAAGGGCGAGAAGAGATTCTTCAAGGTAGTTTCGTGGTATGACAATGAATGGGGTTACTCCAACAGAGTCATTGACCTTATCAAGTTCATGGCTAAGAAGTAATTTAGACTGACAGTTTTAAATAAGAAAAGCGGGAAGAAATTCCCGCCTTTTTTTTGTCTTCATATCATCCAGTTCCGCTGCCAAGTGGAATTTATTTTATATTTCCCGCCAAACGGGAAATATAAAATCAGAAGAAGCATTTTGGGATTGAGCAGAATACGGGAAGCACTTTCCCTGCGTGAAGTATATTTACGATCTGGATACAGATGTATACGGAGAAAAAGCCCATGGCATCAATGAATGCGATTTTATATTTTTTGACGTTTACATTGTAGAATTCAGGTTCTTTAAGCTTGAACGGATTCGGAATAAATCTCGGCACTTGCTTCATATAGTTCAAAAACTCCTCCCCGTGTACGTCTATCAGTTTTTTCTCTTCTCCAATGATCACAAAAGGGTAATAGATAACGAAAAGGATTACAATTAGTCCGATGATTAGGAGGTTTTCCGTAGCCAGTCCCAGCCCTATGGCACCGAAAAAACTGAAGAAATACAAGGGATTGCGAACCATTGAATAAGGGCCTTCGCAGATAAGGTTTTTTGTCTTATTGCCTGCAATGTACAATGCAGCCCAGAGACGCCCAAGAATGCAAATGCCTACCAGAAGACCTCCCAAAGACTGAAAAATCAGGAAATGATAGGGTTTGTCCTGCCACGAATGATCGCTGAATAAAAAAATCGCAGTGATCAGGACAACAATAATACGCGATAAAAGTATTCTCTTTTTTTTGATGAAATTCAACATTTGCATAAAGCTTCCTTTTGTAAGATATGAAAAGTACTGCTCCGTTACAAAAAAACAATTGGCTTAAAAGAAGTCCGGGTTAAAAAACGCCTGTTTTGAAGCTCTGTAAACTCGGAATCAGCCGATCCTGTTGGGCTTGAAAAAAGCAGGGTGGCCGGGTAAATTATGACCAGAGGAATGTTAAATCAGAGTAAATCCCGAGGTTTACATGGCTGAAGACGGGAAAAATGTTCAGATTCAGTCCAACGGCTTGAACGCATCGGTTGCCGATGCTGTCCTATTTGTGAAAAATCTTTGTCTTACCTATTCCCAGCTTGCATACTATCCACCAACGCATCCTGTGACAATCAAACAGATGCAGGAGGCATGGAAGGAACTGCAGCCGGTATTTGAAAAGTTTGGTGATGTCAACATATCCCTGGCTGAAGGAAAGCTTCTCTTCTTCGGCATGCCTGTCGAAGAGAGGAATCCCGCAGTCTCAAAATTCTCTAAACATTTCGAGAATCTTCATATTCACAGTATCAGGTTCAGGAAGGGCCTGACGTACGACGAGTTTGTATCCTTCTTTATTTTTTTCTGCAAGGATCCCCAGGCGATAGCTGATGCAGGTGGGGTGGATGCGATAATAAAGGAAAAAAATCTCCAACACATTACCTTCAATACCTCTGTTTACAGAGTTATCAGCGAAGATGAGAAGATTGTGAATAAATCTGAAATCTATTCGGGTAAAACAAGTACCGAGATGGATTCAAAGACCGAGGTTCTCAGGTATTTCCTGAACAAGATGATGGAGAAATCAGAGGATCAGAAGGAGCTCCTTTCCGAGATTAAAAATGATCCTGAAAAAATGGCTGCCCAGATCATCAAGGTTATTGAACATCTTGGAACAGAGGGGCAATACGACAAAGACTCGATGGTTGAGGCTCTGATATACAATATCCGTATGGTATCTGATGCGATGACTAAAAAAGATCCATCCCTCGCCGACGAACATGAAACTATAAGCGGCGCGATGATATCCCTTGAGCATGAACTAAAGAGGAAATCCAAGAACCTTTCGTCCGGCGCTTCCGTACGTTTCATAAAAAAGATCACCGATGTTG
The DNA here is from genome assembly GCA_964540865.1 of uncultured Victivallis sp. Taxonomy (GTDB): domain Bacteria; phylum Verrucomicrobiota; class Lentisphaeria; order Victivallales; family GWF2-50-93; genus GWF2-50-93. The sequence continues at coordinate 41,959 of CAZION010000016.1, read as the reverse complement.
TTTCTTCCTACACCGAAAAATCAAAGGCGGATAAGGTTATAGGTGAATATCTGAGCCATGAAAAATCCCTGAAGGCGGCTGAGCAGATGATGAGGGAGGTTGCCACAGGGTCCAGTGCAGACCAGCGCATTCTCACCAGGATCAAGGAGATTGTCAAGGAAAAGGGATTGCATGAGGAGGAGCTTATCGCACACTTAGAGCAGAGTGTTGTCTCCAAGAAGCCGAAGAGGCAGATGAGCAAGGCATTCCATCCTCTCGCTGAACGGATCGAGCGAGAGCTTGACTCCGAATTCAAGGAACTTAAGACTGATGACAAGAAGAAGCTTTTGGACTATCTGAACAATGTATATGCCAGAGAGACCAGGAGGCTTGAGCAGAAGGCAAGCGATCTCCAGCATGAGATAGATGATATCCAGGAGTATGTTGAGGATGCGTTTAAAGATACAAATATTGGATTCGTTCTTGTCGACAGGAAACAGAATATCTGTTCCATTGCGCATGGAAATAAACTGCCTTTTGAATTGAAGCTGAACAGCCTCTTGCCTACGGAACTTATTGAGCTGATTGAGAAGAACAGTAAGGCGGAACCATTTCGGGTTGGCGAAGTCACCATTGTCCATGTTGGAAGAACCGTGGAAAACCACCTCAAGTCAATCCTGTTCCAGTTCTAGAAATTTCCATTGCCTGATGGAGAACTGTCCAAGTGTCTCAATGAGCTTGCCCCCGGAATTTCAAAAGCTGATATGATAAGAAAATTTGAGGGGAATCTTGCCTTTGCCCGCCTGGAAAGTTAGGTTAATGCTCGGAGTTTAATCGGCTTTGCCGGGATTTTTAAGGAACGCCACCATCTTGGTGGCATAATGCTTGTCTAAGCAAGAGTGAAAAGATGAAAGATGCCGGCAGGATGCCAGCGAGCCAGAAATACAAATTCATATAAGATTAAATTTAGATCGGGAGGCTTTTTTAATGACTTACTACAAAATTATAGTTCAAGTTGCAAGGGATGCTCACAATCCCGGAGTGGCCAGACAGCACACCTCCGGTGAATATATACATTCAATCATTATACATCTGTCAGAAGAAGACAGTTCATGGCTGACTTTCAATGAGGCTAAAAAAGGGGCCATATCCTATATTGTGAAATTCACCAACACCCATGAGATGAACCTGGATGAAAAAAGCAGGTCGAGCAGGAAACTACAGCGTCTGGAAAATATTGATGAATCCGGTCTCCGCGCCCTCTTGAAAGAAGGCCAGAAAATCATTTCCCTGTAGGAATTGCAATTTCACCGCGTATTTTATCTCCGAACGGTAGGGGGAAAGTGTCCCAGTGACCAAGTGCCTTGGGTTTTGAGTTTTAATCCCACTTAACTTGGACACTTGGACGCTAAGTGTTTATTTTTTGACAAGTCTGGGGTGATGGTGCAATGAGGCGGGTTAAAACATTTTTCAAAGATCTCAGAAGGCGTTTTTACGAAGGGCCTGACTGGATTGAACTGCCTGCATATGTCAGGAACTCGACTTATCGCTCACCGACCTTGATGATTGTAGCATGGATTTACGCCTATTATACGAGTTTCTTCACTGTTGCCGGCCGGATCATAATAGCGATAAGTTTCCTTATAATATCTTACAGTTTCACTCTAATGCAGAATCCCATAAGGTTACTCGCCTTTTCCCTGATTGCGATATTCGCAGGTGATTTCATCGTCGGATTTGTACTGAGGCCACGCCTCAAAATCAGCAGGGACATCCCGGTGAGGGCAAGGGCCGGAAGTCCGGTAAGGATAGATTACCATATCAAGAACCTCCGTCCGATACCAGTTTGGAACGTCAGCGTTGACAGCTATCTGCCTGGTTCCTCTCTGAAGCATTATGATGGGCAGATTACAGCTGAATATATTCCATCCAAAACGGAAGTTGCTCTCAGTTCCTATCTGATATCGGAAAAAAGAGGCTTATACAATCTGCCTATTCCACTTGCAGATTCAACTTTTCCCTTCGGAGTATTCCGCTGGATTTCACGCGGAACTGAACCTCAGCGCCTTCTGTTCTACCCTGATTACACCACCCTCAATTCCGTAAGCCTGCCGGTTGGACAGAGATATCAGAGGAATGCGCTTCCGAAAATCTCCAAGGTGGGAGAGTCGATGGAATTCCTGGGATGCCGCGAATTCCGGACGGGTGACAATCCCCGTCATATTCACTGGCCAAGCACTGCGCGAACCGGTGAGATCATTGTCCGCGAGTTCCAGGATGAATATATTTCCAGAATGGCGCTTATTGTCGACACATCAGTAAAAAAACTGGGAGGCCTGAGAAGAATGCTTTCAATGAAGGAGCGTTCAAACTATGATCTCGAAGCGGCCCTTTCCCTTTCAGCTGCTGTCGCCGAAAATCTCCTAAAAGGCGATTTTGTTGTAGACCTCTTCGCGGCAGGTCCTGAAATATACCACCTCAAAACCGGGAGAAGCCTTGCCCAGTTTGAAAATATCCTCGATATTCTTGCATGCATAGATCCGTGCCATGTCGAATGTTTTTTTGAGCTGAAACAGGAAATATTAAATGAAATATCAGATATAGGGAGCGCGATTGTGATTCTCCTCAAGTGGGATAAGACAAGGGAGGACATGGTAAGGCTACTTGCCGAATCAGGGACTGCGGTCAAGATCGTTATAATATATGAGAAGGAGATTCCGCAGGGCCCGCCGGATGCGGTTTATCTAAATTTGAAAAGCGTTCTTTCAGGGAGCGTTAAAAGCATATGAACGAAAATTTTCAACAGGCAAATCTGAAGAAGGACAGGGGCTTTGTACTGATTGCGTCCGGAATAATTCTTCCTGCGGCTTTTCTGCTGTCGGCAACTCTCAACCTTCCGCATGTGTTCCTGATTTGCCTTGCAGGTCTCTCCCTTTCAATGTTCATGGAAAAATCAGTGGTCTACAACGATCGTACGATAATCTACAGTATAGTCCTGTCAATCGTGCTTGCAGTTATCTTGGATCTTGCTTTTCCGGTCGATAAAAACAGATTCATTCTTATAGGAGACATATTTTCAACGAATATAAGCGCACCTTTCCTTCTTTATGTCGCCGTAATGATTACATTTTTCGAACTCAATCCCTATAGCGTGGGAGTTACTGCCGCATTTTCAATTTTCGTTGTACTTCTAAGTAGCGATGTGACACTGAATTCCCAGCATGGCGAAGGGTTGCTTTTCTTTAAAGCGCATACGAAGAACTTCAGCTTGATATTCTCCCTGACTGTAGTTTTGGAACTTATATTCATACTTACTGCACTTCAGCCGAGAAAGATTTTCCGGATCGGAAAAGCGGGAAAATGGGAAAAGCGCATGGTTCTCCTCGCCGCACTTGTTTTCACAGTGTTCCTGGGCATTGCCGGTTATGATTTTTTCAAGGCGCATGAGGGCGAATTCAGGAAACTTGAAAATGTTTTTCTCCGGGCTGGAATGAAGCGTTATGCTAACTCCCATTATGTTGTTTTCTCTAAAGAAGTCAACTTGAACAGGGTGTTAAGCCCTGAAATCAAAAGAAACAGGGATGTAATAGTCCTTCGCGCCGAATCTGAATTTCCCCCCGGATATTTAAGGGGAAGGGTATATACCAGATACAGGAACGGGAAATGGACAAATCCTGAAACTTCATTCCAGAAAATGTCCTTCACCGCCTATGAAGGCGTTATTGCAATAAAAAGTTTCTATTATAAGGGAGGCGAAAACCCTTCGGATAATAAGATCAGCATATATCCGGCAAAAAGGTTTTCCAGCGATGTGCTCCTGGTGCCCGGAATCGGAAATCGTTTCGACCTGGTGGCTGACAAACTCAATTTCTCTCAGGAAGGCATACTGATCCCGGAAGACTGGCAGAAAGATGGGGGCTATACGGTTTTTCTTCCAAGACAGTCCGAAGACAGCGCGTTCCCTGAACCCGTGCAGGCTGATGATCCAATTCATCTCCAAGTGCCCCACGATATTTCAAGAGACCTGTCTGAAATACTTGCCGCAGTTCTACCCGAAACCCCGGAAAACGACAGGGAGGCCATAGACAGGCTTGTAAATTATTTCATGACCAATTTCAAATACAGCCTGGATATCAGGGAAACTGAAATGGATCCTGTTCTGAATTTCATTAAAAACACCAGGAGCGGTCATTGTGAACTTTTTGCAAGCTCTATGATTCTCCTTCTCCGTCAGTATGGGATACCGGCAAGATATGTGACTGGTTTCCTCTGCGATGAACCGCATCCTTCAAGGAGATATTATGTTTCCAGGCTCGGCAGTGCGCATGCCTGGGTTGAAGCATATTCGAGGCAGGATGGTAAATGGATCCTAGTAGAGCCTACGCCCCCTTTTGGTATTCCTAACAGCTCTGCCCAGATGGGTTTTTGGGAAAGTTGGTCAGATAGGATAAAGGAAAATTTTCAGGCCGTGCTGTCGGATCTGAGGAGGGGTAATTTTGCAAAAGCGGTCATTGATATTGTGTCTGCGGGATATTTTGCGTTTATAGATTTTATCTGGAATCCGTTCCGTGGTCCGGGAATGCTTCTTCTCGCAGGTCTTGGAGTATTCCATGCCCTGCGCAGAAGGAATAAGAAATCAATGAAACGTCTTGGCCTTGATGCAAACACACATGCACTTCGGAATGAATTCAGAAGCCTTGAAAAATTCATAAGACGGAGACGCAATCTCTCGAGGCACACGCATCTGACAATAAACGAGTGGCTCCGGAGCTTCCCCCTTTCCGACAGCATGCTTGCGAAATTCGCGGAACTTTCGGGAAGGTATATGGACATCAGGTTCAGGCAGAGAGAGCCTTCCCTGGAAGAAATATCCGAATTCAAGAAAATATCCGGAAAATTCAAAAAGGAATACAGGAAATCATGAAAGCAGAAAAGGAAAAATCTTTTGACGAAGCTATAAAAAGCGCCGGCCGGCTGCTTTCGAGAAGACAGCATACAGTTTCAGAATTAAAGTCGAAATTGACCAGACGCGAATTCCCAAAGGCTGTAATCGATGAAGTTGTCTTATTCCTTGAAGAACGGAAATTCCTGGATGATGCTAATTTCGCTGAATTATATTTCAATGAATTGACGGCCAAAGGCCTCGGGCTAACACGTATCCGGCTGGCGATGAGGAAGCGCGGAGTTCCGCCCGAAATTTCCAACGAAGTGCTGGGACGCGGATTTTCAGCGGATGATGAGGCCAAGCGTGCCGCCGAGGCTTTGAAAAAGCGGCATCTGTTTTTTGAAAGGGAAAAGGATTTGAACAAGAGGAAACAGAAAATGTTCAGATATCTCGCGTCCAGGGGCTTTTCCTCCTCAGTAATCTGCAAGGTTGTAGCGGGGAGGATTGGCGAGTAAGTACTTTTGATGGGGCAACTGACTGGAAAACAGGCTTGATTTGGGGTAGAGTACCAAAAGAAAACAGTCTCTTGCTTAAAACCTGAAACTCAATTCTGAAGAACATTAAAAAATCAGGGGAGAATACTATGAACATACTTGTTGTCGGGAGCGGAGGTCGTGAACATGCCATTTGCTGGAAGCTCGCCCAGAGCAAGCTCGTCAGGAGAATCTACTGTGCTCCGGGAAACGCCGGTATTGCGAATGTCGCAGAATGTGTGGATATAAACATCAACGAAATAGGCAAGCTTGCAGATTTCGCAAAAACAAACAGTATAGACTTGACAGTAGTGGGCCCTGAGGCTCCACTCTGCGATGGAATCGTAGATGTTTTCAAGAAACAGAATCTTACGATATTTGGGCCGGGCAAGGCTTCCGCGAGGCTTGAGGGAAGCAAGTCATATTCAAAGATGTTCATGACTAAGCACAAAATCCCCACATCTTCATCGCGGGTATTTACTGGACAGGGGGAAGCAATTGATTATTTAAAATTTATTTTTGAGTCCCATATCCCGGGAATCGTTATAAAAGCCGATGGCCTCGCCGCAGGAAAAGGCGTTATCCTTGCGTATAATGAAAAGGACGCAATTGAGGCTGTGAAGCTCTGTTTCAATGGAGCTTTCGGGGAAGCTGGAAAGAAAGTTCTTGTTGAGGAACTTCTTGTGGGAGAAGAGGCGTCGATTCTTGCGCTTACTGACGGCAATACAATAATTCCATTGGCAACCTCGCAGGACCACAAGCGGGTGGGCGATGGGGATACAGGTCTAAACACCGGCGGTATGGGCGCTTATTCCCCTGCGCCTGTTGTCACAGACGCACTTCTTAAAGAAATTGACGAAAAAATACTACAGAGGTTCCTGAAGGGGATACAGGCGGAAAAACTTTATTACCGTGGAATTATTTATGCGGGTGTTATGTTTACCTCTGATGGTCCTAAAGTGCTCGAGTTCAATGTTAGGTTTGGCGACCCGGAGACTCAGGTTGTTCTTATGCGCCTGAAGTCAGATCTTGCCGATGTTATGCTGAAGACAGCTGAAGGTGACTTGGCTTCTGTATCCCTTGAGTGGACGGAGGAACCCGCGGTCTGTGTTGTCATGGCTTCTGGAGGATATCCGGATTCATATAAGAAAGGCTATGAGATAAACGGCTTTGAGGATGCGGAGGAAAACGGTGCTGTTGTCTTCCATGCAGGTACATCAAAGGTTGATGGTAAAATAGTCAATTCCGGTGGCCGTGTCCTCGGTGTTACCGCAAAAGGAAAAGACATTAAAACCGCAATTGCAAATGCATATGAAGCAGTTGTCAATATATTCTGGTGCGACTGCTTTTTCAGAAGAGATATTGGGCGTAAGGCCCTGGAGCGGAAGTAGTGGCCGAGTTGCAGTGTGGAGAGTTCGGAATTTGAGAGTTCGGAAATGCGGAAGTTAGAGACTTGTCTAATTTAACCGTATGGTCAAATTTTGAACACCCAAGATCCAACACTCAATTTCCAGTTCCCATCGGAATTGAATTCAAGAAAATCTTAACTTAGAGATTGGATATTCCGTGTTGGATATTGGATATTCAACTCATGAACTTGCAATTTCCTCCGTCCAAGTGGAAAGTGAATTGTCTCTCGCCCCCAGAATTACAACCGTGTCATTTGCGCATGTTTCTGCTTTCAGATATTTTTCCAGATGATCACGGGTTTTGAAGAACATGAAATTGTTTCCCCCCCTGGAATCGAATTCAGAAACAACCTCCTCTGATGTCGGACTGAACGAAGTCGTCCCACCAGCATAGAAAACAGGAAGCAATATGAATTTATCCTCTTTGGATATAATCTTTTCAAGCTCCTTGAAAAGATTATCCTTCATGAATTTCAAGGGGCCGAATCCGTGCGGCTGGAAAACCGCGAAAATCCTGCCTGCAGTTATTTCTTTTGCCGTCCTGATGCATGAACCTATCTTTTCGGGATTATGCGCGTAATCGTCAATAATGAGAGCGCCGGAAGGCAGGTTGCCCTTGATGTTGAAACGCCTCCAGACTCCGCCGAATGATGAAATATATTTGTGGCAGTCAGGGCTGTACAATCCGAGTATGTCGAGTGTTGCCAATACGGAAACGGCATTCATCGCCATATGCAGGCCGGGTGAAGGCAGGGCAAGATTTATTCTTTTGTCGCTGGATTTATTTTCTATCATCGCCATAGGAATCTTGTTTTCGGTCTTGTATGAAAGGAGTCGCCATCCGCATTTCTCCCCTGAGCCAAATACCAAATATTTTATCTTGCTGCCGTCCAAGGTGCCTACATATTCCGCTACGGATTCCTCAAGTATCGCCCCTTTTGAAGTGCTGCCGATGAATTTTCTGAAGACCTCTGTGAGTTCATTTATCGGGTAGTGATCATTTCCTATGTTCAATATAAGGGAATAGTCTGGATTGAAGGCAAGAAGGCTCTTGTCGCTTTCATCCGCTTCATAAATGAAAAATCTGCCTTTACCAGGACGGAAGTTGCCTGCGAACTTCGCAGATGAGAAATTGTTCACAAGTCCGCCGGACAGCATTGCCGGATCGTGTCCCATCTTAACCAATGTCTCTGCGAGCCATGATGTGACCGTTGTTTTTCCGCAGGTTCCGGTGACGGCTACGGATGTCACGTCTTTCATGGATATTATGGCGGATGAGAGCGCTGCCGCCCTGTGGATTTTCGGTATGTCGGCTCCGGCCTTGAAGTCGGGATTGTCATTTTCTATCGCCGTAGAATAAATCATTGCATCGGTCTTGCCTTCTGAGATGAAGGAACCGTCCTGCGGGAAAAGCCTTATGCCGCAGTTTCTCAATGAGTCTATTATTCGCGAGTTTTCAGGTTTGTCCATGTCGCGGTCGCTTCCGCTGACATCGCAGCCGAGCCATTTAAGCATCTGCGCAAGTCCGCTCATCCCGATTCCGCCGACGCCTACAAAGTGTATCCTTGACGGGATCCTCATATTGGTAAATCTCACTCCTTAATCCGGTTTAGTCTTTTCAATTATCACTTCATACACCTTGGAACGGCTCATCTTCCTTATGTGGAAAATCAGTTCGCCATATTCAATCCTGTTCTCAACATGGATATTGCCGTCCGATATGTCCATCAGCCATTGGCACAGCGGCTTGTCAGAATCAGGGAGGGAGATTCCTACAGTGCTGCTGACTTTTTCAAGGGGAACCCCGCCTCCGGCCAGCCACCTTTCTTCTGTCAGCCCATAAATGAATTCCGGAAGGATGTCAAATTCATCCCTGATGTCTCCGACAATTGTCTCTAGCAGGTTTTCCAGTGATATAAGTCCGGAAGTAGTGCCGGAACCGGATTTGACAACTGCGATATGCTGGCAGCTTTTTATGAGCTTTTGAAGTACGTCCAGCACCTTGTCATTCTCGGATACGGAAAGCACCTTTCTGCAGATGTTCCTCACCGTCGGTTTTGCAGGACTCATCCTGATGGCGTTCATTATGTCTTTGAAATTCACATATCCGATGATCTGGTTAATGTCGTCTTCTTCCACAATCGGGTATCTGGTATGATGATGTATATGTGCCTCTACGAGAGCCTGGTTGAGCGACATGTCGGCGGAAAGATATTTTATTTCCTCCTTTTTGACCATTAGCCCTGAAATCATTGCATCTTTGATGTTTATGGTGTTGGTGATGATGTTGGCCTGCTGCTTGTGTATCTTGTTTTTAATCGCGGCTGACTTTGCAATTCCAAGAATCGTTTTTACCGGGTCAGTAATCTGGTCAATCCCTGTTAATCCCAAGCCTGCAATCTTCAATATCAATCTTGTTGAAAAACTGAGAAGGGCGACCACGGGATATGCAACATGGGAGAAAACATTGATTACTGGAAAGAGCAGGATTATTGTCTTTTCCGGATTCCTTAGCCCGATACTTTTCGGGACCAGCTCCCCGAAAATGATTGATACGTAGGTGACGGCTGACACTATGAAGACAATTGATATTTGATAGGCATAGGCTTCGAAGATATGCTCCTTCTTCAGTATAACGCATAGGTCATCCGCAAGAATTACGCCGCCGAAGGCTCCCGATATTATGCCTACCAGAGTGATTCCCACCTGTATGGAGGACAGGAACGTATCCGGCTCGTTCATCATTTTCAGGACTTTGGCTGCGTTCCTGCTGCCATGCGCCTGGAAGTTTTCAAGGATTTCCCTTTTGGAGGATACAAATGCAATCTCCATAAGGGCGAACAACCCGTTGATGAATATCAGCATGAATATTACGATTATTTCCATGAGTTTGAGTAATCCCAAGTTTTCGTGATTGCGCAACAATCTTTGTACTGCGGCACACCTGTGCCGCTTTGCTTAACATTTAGACTTTCAAGTCATCTATCCGTTTCCATCGGAATCCAAAGTGGCACACCTGTGCCACGGTACAAAATCAGGCCAAAGAGCCTGACAACATACAAGTCTCGGCAAGGCGGTTAAGTTATGGTGAATTTTATTTCCCTGACGGCTTTCCGCCGTAAGTGGCGCGTTTTTCCTTCACATACGATAGAGCGGCCTTTGAAAAAAGTCCGGATCTTGTTTCATTGTGCGATCTTGCATAGCCATCTATTTTTGAAAGGACATATTGTGGCACTGTTATGTTTATCCTTTCCGCCATACTTCTGGGAATGAGAACCGGGAGCAATATGAAGGCTTCGGCATCCCTGTTGGCCTTTTTTATTTTCTCCATAGGCATGGCATCTGGAATCTCTAATCCTTCTTCAACCATTCCGTCAACATGGAACTGGAGCGCCTCCTGTGCCATCTCATAAACTTCATCAAGATTCTTTCCGGCACTTATGCATCCCGGAAAATCAGGAAAGGAAACTCCGTATTCAGAGTTTCTGTCCTTGTGGACTACGGCAACATATTTTGTGTTCATTTAAATTTTCCTTTCAGTCCGGACTGCTTTAAGATACTGTTAAGAGTTCCTTTTGGGATATCTTTTTCAGGATGAGGAACAGTGACAAGTCCTGTTTTAACCGAATGTTTGAACTGATGATGGCTCCCCCCGCGTTCTTGCAAGACACCATCCGTCATCCTTCAGCATTTTTATTATATCCCTGCTGTTCATTGCAGATTATACACACCTATACACACGATATCAAGTTAATCACATTTAGTTTTCCATCATTCATATGCCCGGATGCCGTCCTCTTTCAGGAGTTGCCACGTAATGCTCAAGAGCATCCGCCGGACGGCAAATAAATTACAGTAAGTATTGTTCGTTTAATCATTTTATTCATATTTCATAAACCAACTGTTAATATGTGGAATTCCTGTCTTTTGTAAAATAGCGAATGTATTTTGGTAATTCAAAATAAAAGATGAAATGAAATTTGCGATATTTGCACTTCATCTCTCACCTCTTGGTGTCTTCGCGGTTAGTCATTTGTGGGCTGGCTGAAAGATCCTTTTCAGGTGCACCTGCAGGAGGCTTATTTCTGCAGGAGTAACTCCGTCAATCCTTGAAGCCTGTGAGAGAGTGCCGGGAAGGATTTTCGTGAGCTTCATCCTTGACTCGTTTCGCAGACCGGTTATGGCGTCATAGTTGAAATCCTTCGGAATCTTCCAGAGTTCGAGCTTCTGGAGATTTTTCACCGACCTCAGTTCTCTTTCAATATAACCCTCGTAATGGGATGAAATTATGAGTTGCCTGAGGATTCTTCTGTCCTCTTGGGATGACAGATCGAGGTAGGGCAGCGGGAAATCTATTTTTGGCGGGACAACTCCTCCAAACGCTTTCAAAAGGCCGTGGAGTGTCTGATTCTCATGTTTTTCTGTGCGGTACTTCTGTTCAATTTCCTTGAGCCGGTTGAAATACGCAGTGAATTTTGCGAACTTCGCAGACGGTAGCAGCCCTATGCTGTGGGCGAGGGGGCAGAGACGGATATCGGCATTGTCCTGCCTTAGCATGAGCCTGTATTCGGCGCGGCTTGTGAAGAGGCGGTACGGCTCGACAATCTCCTTTGTCACAAGATCATCAATCATTACGCCGATGTAGCTACTGTCCCTGCCGAGCTCCACCGATTCCAAACCTCCTGCGAACCTCGCAGAATTCATGCCTGCGACAAGCCCCTGTCCAGCCGCCTCCTCGTACCCGCTTGTCCCGTTGATCTGTCCTGCCAGAAATAGGTTGGGCCATTTTTTCACTGCGAGGCTGCGTGACATCTGGTCGGGATGGACGTAATCATATTCAATGGCGTAGGCATATCTTGAGATTACGGCGTTTTCGAGGCCGGGGATGGAATGGAGCATCTGCACCTGCACTTCCGGAGGGAGGCTTGTTGATATTCCGTTGATATAGTATTCCTCGGTGAACTCCCCTTCCGGTTCGAGGTAGAGCAGGTGGGTTTCGTGATGCGGGAAGCGTATGACCTTGTCCTCGAATGAAGGGCAGTATCTTGTTCCTATACCTGATATCACTCCCTGGTAAAGAGGGGATTTGTGGAGGTTGTTTTTGATTATTTCCGAAGTCTCAAAAGTGCTTTTCACAAGGTAGCATGGCATAGCCCTTTTGAGAGCCCGGGGGAATGCCTGGTCTTCCGGAAAATAACTGAAATATTCGTCCGGGGAATCGCTTTCCTGTACAATCATTTTTTCAAAGTTGACTGTTTTCGCAAGAACCCGCGGCGGTGTGCCGGTTTTTAAACGGCCGAGCCTTATGCCGAGTTGTACTCTCAGGGATTCGGAGAGGCTGCATGACGGAGGATCTCCGGCGCGGCCTCCGGGATAATTAAGAAGGCCATAGTGGAGTTTTCCGGAAAGGAAAGTTCCCGAAGCTACAACTGCGCTCTTGCATTTGAATGTTTCATTGAATGTTGTTGTAACCCCGCAGATTTTGTCGCCATCTGTCAGAAAGCCGCTTGCTTCGGCCTGGTGGATTATGAGGTTTTCCGCTTTTTCCAGTTCGAATTTCATGGCCTTCTGATAGCAGACCTTGTCGCATTGGGACCGCGGTGACCATACGGCGGGTCCTTTTCCGCAGTTCAGCATCCTGAATTGGATGGATGCCGCATCAGTTATCTTCCCCATTCCACCGCCGAGGGCGTCAATTTCGCGGACAACCTGTCCTTTCGCGATTCCTCCGACTGCGGGATTACAGCTCATCTGGGCGATATGGTCCATGTTTATTGTGAGGAGAAGTGTCCGTGCTCCGAGCCGCGCAGCCGCAAGTGCGGCTTCACAGCCGGCATGGCCGCCACCGATTACGACAACATCATAATTGTATTGAATTGAAGACATAGATGGAATATATAATTATTGTCGCTTTTTGCCAGAATGAAGCAGATGTTCCCTGAAGATAAGATTCGAGTGTCGTAACCGTTAATCTGGGATATCTTTATTTAAATCAAGGCGAATGGGGGAAGAGCAATAAGCAGTCCCCCGTGGGTTTATCCCACGGGAAGCAAAGATTGGGTTGCTAACACCGTGGATCTTAGCCCAACAATCTTTTTCTCCCAGTTAAGCTGGTAGGGGTAATACGATGAAAATCCAGCTTAACGGTTGACTAGAATGGCGCTGAGTTAAGAGTAGCACGGGTCTATCTGCCCTGCGAATCCCGGGTCAGATAGACCAGAGTTACTTCTGCGGAAACACCAAACACAAATTGTTTATGTCAATGAGTTGAAGTATTGTCAGCATGAGACGTAAAATCTTTGGGCGGCGCCAACGTAGACCGGGGTTCTTTTTTTTCTCATTAAAAAACAGGGAATGGATATGGATACATTTGCGCACGGGGTTGCTGGGGCGCTGTTCTTCAGCCGTTCAGGATACGCTGGATTGCTGCTGGGGAGGAATAATGAGGATGCAAAGCCCCATGGTTTTGATTGGACGCTTCCGTCCGCGGTGCTTTTCGGAGTGCTTCCCGATCTGATGTCTTTCAGTTATGTAGTCTTCAAGCACATATTCAACGGGGGCAGGGGTAAGCCGCCTCTGGAGAGTATCCCCGACTGGGTATTCACCGCCTATAACATGTCTCACAGTTTAATCATTGTGACGATGATGATCCTGCTCCTGTTGCTCGTTAACCGCTGGCTTGGGATTTCCGCCTGCGCCTGGCTCTGGCATGTGCTTTGCGATATCCCCACTCATTCAAAAGCGTACTTTCCGACGCCATTCCTGTATCCGCTGTCTGACTTCACCGTTGACGGCATATCATTCATGCACCCTTCCATATTTATTTCCTATTGGAGTTTCCTGATTGTGGCCGGGGTGCTGCTCGTTTTCCTGAAACAGCCGGGGAATTCAGATGTTCAAAAATAGGGGGGGACATTTGAGTTGGAAGCATTCGGGGCGGACACTATCAAACCAGATTCCTCAAATCCTTCTTCCTGTATTCCATAGGGCTTTTGCCGTAATTCCTTTTGAAGTCGCGGCTGAGATGGAATTCATTGCAGAATCCGGTTTTCTCCGCAACGGCTTTTAATTTGTCATCGGTAGTCATGACAAGTCTGAATGCGGCGTTCAAGCGCAATTTCTTATGGTACTCCATAGGGCCGGATCCTGTGATATCCCTGAACACCGTATGGAAGCGCGACGGTGAAAGGTTTGCGAGTTTCGCAAGTTTTGCAACATCGGTTTTCAATTGCAGATTCCTCTTCATATAGACGAGAACCGATTTCAACCGCTGCGAGCTTTCGAGAAAAACAAGGGCATCCTCCTTGGGCTTCGACACAGAGCAGACAAGATTGAGAAGTTTGAAGCTGAGTTCACCGCGCCTGGCTAGGCCTGCAATACCGGACTCAGACTCCTGCAGGCTTAGCAGTTCATCAATCACTTCCCCAAATTTTGTGGCTGCAGGAATCTCAAGTTTCAAAGGCATATCGAGCATGGAGGTGAAATCAATCGCGCCGAAAACGCTGAAATGGAAGTGAACCCACTTCATCTTCATCATGAATTTTCTTTTCGGATCACCGTTATGTATGAATTTTAACGGGAGATTCGAAGGCGTAAGCAACGCCTCTCCCGAATAAATATCTACAGATGCATCCGGAGTAACGACTTCATATCTGCCGACAACCGGAATCACGGCGATGCAGTAAGGGACGGTCTTGATGTGTATCCGTCCGTTCCATGTGCCTTCCCCATGAGAGGCGTCGATGAAATCCGCAGAAACCGCATCCGGTGGAATTATCTCCAGGAGTTTGTTCATGTCCTTTTTCTTCAATTAATCTTTTCTTGTGTAATCTCCTAAATGCCGCAAGAAAAGATAATAGTAGTTGTATATATGGATATAGTAGTGCTGTTCATGGTGAATTCAATAAGATGATACTATTATTAGTCATGTATCATTAAAAGGAATACCGCCATCATACCGGTAATGAGGATAAGAATAAGTATGACGACGTTCCAACAAAGGAAGAAACCATGAAAACCAAAAATGCAGATGAGAAAATAGTCCCTGGAAATTACACCGGTGTCAAATCGGCATGCCGTCTTTCCGAATCTACGCGCAAGCTTGCCGTCAGTTATCTTTCTGGCGAGTTCGGGAGGGGCATGCTTGACGCGCAGTTTGCCATCACCCCTGAATTTTACATTTCCATGCCGTCATTGAATCAACAGTATGCCGAGGCGGTCAGGCTTATCGCGGATAATGCTCCCCTGCGCATACTTCCCTGGGAAAAACTTGCAGGAGCAGCCACTCTCAAAGAGGCGACGTTTCACTCGGTTCCGCTTCTTTCGCAGTCATACCGTGCCCGCAGCGTCCCCGATGGCGACTGGATCAGCAAACGCCCTCTTGCTCCGGCCCCATCCCTTCTCAGTTCCGTGAGCCACACAACCATTGATTTCGAGAAGGCCCTCAAGATTGGATACAAGGGTATCCGTGCCGAGATTGTCGAACGGCTCGGACGAAATGATCTCGATGCCGACGGTGAGGACCTTCTGCGTTCGATGCTTGTCTGCATTGATGCGGCAAATTCTTGGAATGGCCGGCACATCACCGAGTTGGAACGGCTCGTGGCGGCGTCCAGCGGAGAACTGCGGAAAAATTATAAACACGTACTCTCCGCAGTCCGGAACGTTCCTGAAAATCCGCCGCAGAACTTCCGCGAAGCGGTTCAGGCGCTCTGGATGCTCTGGGATTTCCAGAGGCTTTGCGGCAATTGGAGCGGGGTCGGACGGATCGACAAAATGCTCGGTCCGCATCTGCGCCGGGATTTGGACGCAGGAGCCATCACCATGGATGAGGCCCGGGAGTTGATTGCCCATTTCTGGATCAAGGGCTGCGAGTGGATCACCGCCGATGGCAAAGGCAGCGGCGATGCACAGTTCTACCAGAACATCATCCTTGCCGGAATCGACGAGGAAGGAATTGACATAACAAACGAAGTTACATATCTTGTGCTCGACGTTGTCGAAGAACTTCATATCAGTGATTTCCCTATCGCAGTCAGGCTTTCAAATAAATCCCAGGAGCAACTGCTCTGCCGTGTTGCCGAAGTGCAGCGTCTTGGCGGTGGCATCATCGCCGTTTACAATGAGGACCGGATCGTTCCCATGCTGGTCAAATTCGGCTATCCCCTCGATGAGGCGCGGAATTTCACCAACGATGGCTGCTGGGAGCTGTTGATACCTGGAAAGACATGTTTCAGCTACCAGCCTTTTGACGCCCTTGCCATCCTGCAGGAGACGCTCGGTCTCGGTCCGGTGAACAAGGACACGGTGGAGTATTCGAGCTTCGAGGCCTTCTACGCCGAGTTCAAGAACCGTCTGGCCTTCCAACTCGCCAGCCTTCTGAACTCAAGCAACAGATCGACTCATCCAACACCCCTGATATCGCTACTTGTCGATGGCTGCATTGAAAAGGCCCGCTCCTACTACGATCTCGGGCCCAAATACACTGTGCTGTCTCCGCATCCCGGCGGACTGCCCGACGTAGTCAACAGCCTTCTGGTGATCAAGAAGCTGGTGTATGAGGCTGAGGAAATGCCCCTGCGGGATTTCATAGCCATATTGCGCGACGACTGGAGCGGACGCGAAGATCTCAGGAAACGCGTTCAAAAGCAGTTTGAGTTTTTCGGAAATGATTCTGCTGAGGCTGACACCATGATGCAGAAGGTGTTCAATGATTTCACAGGGCTTGTCGCAAAAGTTCCGAAACGTCTTGGCATCATGAGGCCTGCAGGAATCAGCACATTTGGGCGCGAGGGAACAGGATATTTAGGTAACCGCGCCGCCACCGCGTCCGGTAATCACAAGGGCGACATTCTCGCCCCCAACTTCTCTGTAACTCCCGGTACGGATCTGAAAGGCCCCACCGCAGTCATCAAATCACACTGCTCGGTGGATTTTTCGAGACTTCCCTGTGGCACCGCATTGGATCTGAAGGTGCTGCCGTCAAGTGTTCAGGGTGAACACGGGCTTGCTGCGCTTGTCGCCATGATGAGGGCGTTCGTCAGCCTGGGAGGAATATTCATGCAGATCGATGTAGTCGATACGGCATTGCTTCGCGATGCACAGGCGCGTCCTGAGAAGTACCCGAATCTGGCGGTGCGCATTTCCGGATGGTCCGCCCGTTTCGCCACCCTTTCAAAGGAATGGCAGGATATGATAATCAATAGAAGCGTGCATAATCTGGGCGCAGACAAAGCAGGAAAAAGGAAGGTCTAATATGGTTTATCTGGGAATGATTGGTGTGGTGATTATTGCATTAGGCATGGTTGGCGCATTTGCCGATGAGGGCATTCAACGGGTGGGCATTGACCAGATGATGCATGTGGAATTGCTGCCGTTGCTTCGTCCAAATGTGCAGGTTCATTATGAGGGGAGCATTGACAAGCTGGGAAAGAATGCCGACTGGGATTGGTGGCTCTACGAGGATGGCCGCACGAAAGAATGGGTCATTATGGAGGCGCAAGGCCCGGGCTGCCTCTGGAATTTTGTTGTACATCATGCGGTAGGACACTCGGATCCGTTGTACCGTTTCTACTTTGACGGCAGTTCGACACCGGGTTTTGAAATCAGACATTCTGAATTCGGGTTGAAACCGCCGTTCATCACCCCGTTGGCAGATAAGTTCCTGCCGCAGGTCGCAAAAGATCAGCGGTTGCAGAAAATCGATTTTCAGATTGTGCGCAGCTTCTGCCCAATGCCGTTCGAAAAATCCTTGAAAATCACGTCATCCATCAAACTCGAGGGCAATCACACTACTGGCGGTGGGTGGGGACATGCTATCTGGCACAGTTATCCGAGCGCGGAAGGCGTACGCACAATCACCGGTAAAGAGGACTACTCAAAGCTGCTCGATCTCTGGAAACACTGCGGAGAAGATCCCAAGCCCCGGCAAGGCAACGAAGAGAAAGGATTTTCCATAACAGTCCCTGGAAAATCCGTGCAGTCTGTTTTTTCCCATGAAGGTGAAGGCAGCCTGGCCGCCATCCGCCTGCACTTGGATCCTGTCAACCGGAATACACTTGGGCAGCTGTGGATTCGTATAACCTGGGACGGAGAAAGTAATCCGGCAGTGGAATGCCCCGTAGGCGCCTTCTTCGGCAATGAGTTTGGATATCATCGCATCCAAACCCTGATGCAGGGTGCCGACAATGATGGGACGATGTACTGCTATTGGCCGATGCCATTCTGGCGTTCTGCGAAAATCGAATTGGAGAATCGCGGGCTCCCTGACTCATCGCTTAAAATCTCGGGTACAGTCGTGTTCAAGCCGGCGAGCGCCTTGGCATATCCAAAAGCTCGGACAGGACATTTCCGCACATCTGCCTATCAGGCAATTACCCCGAAAAAATCAGGCCGCGACTCACACGTTGCCACCTTGCGCGGAAGCGGGCATGTGGTTGCCGGCTTGATCACCGCCGAGAAGTCGATGTGCGAAGGTGATGTCCGCGTACATGTCGATGGCTGCGGAACGGCTGCGGTCGAAAGTGATGGCTCGGAATCCTGGGCCTGTTACGGCTGGGGATTTGAGTTTCCGCCACAGGCCAATCCGACTTCCAGCTACGACGGTAAAGGCAATTCGGAATGGTCGATGCTCAGACTATTGATGGGTGATTTCTACCCGTTTCGAAAAAGTTTGCGCATGACTGTTGAAGGCGGCGGCGGGGACGAGTCTGGTGTTGATCCGCGATCTGGACTGATTTTCTATTATGGAGAGCCCGAATCCGCCATGATTCTGACAGATTTCCTCGATGTCGGCGGTCCGGAATCAGAAAAAAAACATGAATACACTGCCGATGGTTCGAATGTGTGGAACCTGACATCCGCCCTCGAAGGGGAGTTTGACGATGTTATGATTGCAGACAATGGGCGAACTCTTGTAGGGTCAAGTCAGTTTATCGTAAGGATAGATCCCGGGAATCAGGGCGTTATCTTGCGTCGGCGTTCAGACCAGGCATTGCCAGGTCAGCATGCCTCCGTATATGTCGACGGGAAAAGGATACAGGAATGTGACTGGTTTTATGCAGATCGGAATCCGACATTCAGATGGCTCGAGGATGAATTTCATATCCCTCCTTCTTACACGAAAGGCAAGCAGCGGATACACATACGAATTGAGCCTTCAACCGATGGAGGCAAAATGAACTGGAATGAAAGCCTTTACTGGGTATTCAGCGTTGGGGCGTTGTCCAGCAAAGCGAAGTCTTATGATGTTAACCTTCCCGGAAAGGCCATTCCGGCTTTTGAAAGAGAAGATGAAAAGCTTTGACATTCAATGTGCCTGTTTTTACAGCTGGTGAAATGAATACACTTTTGATTTTCTTGCTAGATTTATAATGAAATGAACAGGAATAAGTAAGCACAAAACTTAAAGGGAGAATCTCTGTGGACCGTTTTGAATTTTACAATCCGGTGCGTGTAATTTTTGGACCTGGTGAAGCCGCCAGGGTTGGTACGGAAGCGGCAAAGCTCGGGAAAAGGGCTCTGCTTGTTTCATATAGGGACAACACCTTCTTTGGAGATTTACTGCCCCGTATAAAAACATTGCTTGCGGAATCAGGAGTGGCAGTGTCAACTCACTATGCCATCACGGCAAACCCCATGATGAGCCAAGTGCGGGGGTCGAGCTCTGCAAGGAACATCGCATAGATGTGCTGATCGCCGTCGGGGGAGGCAGCGTGATGGATGCGACTAAGATTATTGCCGCCGGCGCGCTGTATCCGCACGATCTCTGGAAGATGATCAAGAGTCGCCATGATATTGAAGTGTCAATCCCTCCGGAGAAGGCGCTTCCCATGATCATGTTGCCAACATTGCCCGCGACTAGCAGCGAGATGAATTGCGGTGCCGTGGTGACGAACGATGAGACGGTCGAGAAATCCTACGTCTTCCATGAGGTGCTTTATCCGGCCGTGTCCATAATTGATCCGTCTCTCACGACAGGTTTGCCCAAGTATCAGACCGTATGCGGTGCCGTGGACGCCATCTCCCACGTCATCGAATCCTACTTTAACGGTGCAGATGATACTCCTGTGCAGGACCGTCTCCAAGAAGGCGTTATCCTCCGTCATGGATCTGGTCGAGAAGATCGTCCGCGAGCCTGCCGACCTGGCCTTGCGCGCAAATATTCAGTGGGCTTCCGTACTTGCTTGGAACGGCTGGATTCAGGCTGGTGTCACCCCTGGGTCACCCATGCACCAGCTAGGGCATGTCCTTTCGGCGCGATACAACATAACACATGGAGCGACACTATCCATCATCATGCCGGCCTGGATGAAATTCATATACCGCCGCAGGCTTGATAGGTACGTTCAGTTTGCCGAACGCATTTTCGGCATCAAGCAGGAGGGACGGAATCCTGAAGAAATAGCCCTGGAAGGAATCAGAAGGGTTGAAGCCTTTCTCCGACGCTTGGAAGTCCCGACCCGATTATCCGCATTCGACATATCCGAGACTGAAATAGACGATATGGTTGAAGATGTGGCCCGAATCAGCTTCAACGCCACAGGGACGCTGGCTAGCCGTCCACCCGTTGGGCGCGATGGTGTAAAAGCAGTTTATCGTGAGGCTTTATGATTCTGGAGAAGAATACTCTCTCCTATTTCCATGTGTCTGTCCGGATTTCTATGACTTCCTGGAAATTCATGACCAGGAAATAGACACGCACCCTCAAAATGAAAATGGCGCTGTTTGGCGTGGATATGAATTCTTCAAGGCTGGGGTGGCGTTTTATGAATCTGGACATTGTTTTCTCGCGTTGCGGGCCACGCAGTTCCCTTGCATTGCCGATGGCAGTCAGGCCGAGCGCATCTTGAAAATCATTTTCCCTGTTTGAACGGTTGTCGATGAACATGGACACCTTCGGGGAATTTTTCAGGTTCTTGTATTTTGAAGTCATGCGCTTGGTGGTGAAAATGATATTCTTCAGGTCGTCAGTGGCCGCAAACGCCACGATGTTCTGATATGGAAAGGACTTTCCCAGGGTGGCAAGGATTCCCAGCTTCTGTGTTTCGAACAATTCCCTTATCTTTTTGCGGATCTCGCTTTTTTTCATTTTTCCACCTTTTTTCATCTGAGATGTTTTCAGTAGATAATCTGGCATCATATAAAAAAAGCGGCGCATTTTATTGCGCCGCTTTGCCATATGTTGTTTAATTTTTCTCGCAGAGAAAAATTATTACATGATTTCCCCAAGTTTCTTGTAGAAGCTCATGCGTTTCTTCGCATCTTCTTCCGCTAGCTTGAATAGGCCTTCAGCCTCATTCGGAGCGGTCTTGAGCAGGGCCTTGTAGCGGCCTTCGCTCTTGATGAACTCCTGATAGCTTGCGGTGGCTTCCTTGGTCTCCCATGTGAACGGTTTTTCAAGTGCGGGATTGTAACGGTAGAGCGGCCAGTAGCCGGCTTCCACCGCGCGTTTTTCCTCAGTCTGCGACTTCATCATGTCTATTCCGTGTGCGATACACGGGGAGTATGCAAGGATGATTGAAGGGCCGTTGTAGGCTTCCGCCTCCTGGAAGGCCTTCAGTGTCTGCTGCCTGTCCGCACCCATTGCGATCGATGCGACGTAGACATAACCGTAGCTCATGCACATGAACCCGAGGTTCTTCTTTGTGAGCCTCATTCCGGAATTTGCGAACTTCGCAACTGCGCCGATAGGTGTGGACTTGGAAGCCTGACCGCCGGTATTGGAATAAACCTCCGTGTCAAGGACGAGGATGTTGACATTCCTGTCCTGTGCAACCACATGGTCAAGACCGCCGAAGCCTATATCATAAGCCCAGCCGTCACCACCGAGGATCCAGACGCTCTTGTCAATGAAATAATCTTGGAGCTCCTGTATTTTCCTCGTAATGTTTTTGGCTTCTCCTGAGGCCTGTTTGAGAGCCGCAGGTATTGCTTTCTTGACTTCGTTCTGGGCTGCGACAGCTTCAGGTTTCCTGATTTCCCAGAGGGTGAGAGCTTTCTCCAGCGCCGACTTGAGTTCGGCGGTAGTTCCAAGCTTCAGGAGGTTTTCAATATTCATCCTGAGCATTGAGCGGTTGCTGTCTACAGCAAGACGCATTCCGTATCCGTATTCGGCATTGTCTTCAAAGAGGGAGTTGCCCCATGCTGGACCGCGGCCTTCCTTACTCTTGCAATATGGTACGGTCGGGAATGTTCCACCGTAGATGGAGGAACAGCCGGTGGCGTTTGCGACAACCATGTTCTCGCCGAAGAGCTGGGAGAGCAATTTGACATAAGGCGTTTCTCCGCAACCGGCGCATGCGCCTGAGAATTCGAAGAGCGGCTTCTTGAACATTGCACCTTTTACCGTGTTTTCGTTTGCACCGTCAAGAACATTGTCTGGAAGCGCTTCGAAGAACTTGTAGTTCTCGACTTCGCCCTTTGCCCGTTCTTCATCGAGAGTCGAGAATGCCAGGGCCTTGTTTTTTGCCGGGCATGTCTCTACACAGACTCCGCAGCCTGTGCAGTCTTCAACATAGAGCTGGATCTTGTAGTCCAGGTTCTTGTCGTTTTTCGTCTTCGACTTCACTGTATTGAACGAAGCAGGCTTGGTTGCGAGGTTCGCAGGGTCGATCTGTTTGGCGCGTACAACGGCGTGAGGACATGCCATTACGCACATATTGCACTGTATGCAGTTTTCCGGCACCCATTTTGGGACGCGCGGTGCGATACAGCGTTTTTCAAGGGCTGCGGTGCCGGACGGGATTGCGCCGTCAAATGACATTTTCGAAACTGGAACTGAGTCTCCCTGCATGTGCATGAGGGGCTTGATGACATCTTTCGCGAATGCTGAAGCGTCGTCGGCAATGAGTTTTGCAGGTTTGAATGAACCCGTGATGTTTGCCGGGACTTTGACTTCTTCAAGGGCGGCGGTTGTGGCATCAACGCATTCCCAGTTTTTCTTGACTACGTCTTCACCTTTTTTGCCATAGGCTTTCTTGATGGAAGTCTTTATAAGCTCGATAGCCTTGTCTTTTGGAAGGACTCCGGAGATGGCGAAGAATGCGGTCATCATGACCGTATTGATCCTAGCACCGAGTCCGGCCTTTTCGGAGATCTTGAGGGCGTCGATGTTGTAGAATTTCAACTTCTTGGCGATGATCGTTTTCTGGAGGTCTTCGCTGAGATGGTTGAAAACATGGGCGCTGTCATATTCCGAATTGAGCAGGAATACGCCGCCATCCTTGATTCCGTCGAGCATGTTATAGCGGCCGATGTAAGCCGGATTGTGGCATGCGACAAAACTTGGATTGTAGACAAGGTATGGTGAGCGGATTGCGCTTTTTCCGAAACGCAGATGGGAAACAGTGATTCCATATGACTTCTTTGAATCGTAGACGAAATATCCCTGCGCGAACATGTCGGTGTTGTCACCGATGAGCTTGATTGATTCCTTGTTGGCGCCTACTGTTCCATCCGAGCCGAGACCCCAGAACATGCAGCCTAAAGTGTCAGCATTTTCCGTGTTGATCTGTTCTTTGATGGAAAGAGACAGGTTTGTGACATCGTCGATGATTCCGACAGTGAAATTATGGGTGCATTTGCCGCTGAGGTGGTCGTATACGGTTTTGACCATTGAAGGAGTGAATTCCTTGCTGGAAAGACCGTAGCGTCCGCCGATGACCTTGATGCTCTTGCCCTGCAGGGCTGTGACAACATCCATGAAGAGAGGCTCGCCGATTGAGCCGGGTTCCTTGGTTCTGTCCAGGACTGCGATCTTCTTGACGGTTGCAGGAATAGCCTTGAGGAAAGCTTCCACGGCAAACGGACGATAGAGGCGGACCTTGATGAGACCGACCTTGTAGCCGTTCTTGTTGAGATAGTCGATCGTCTCCTCGACAGTTTCACAGCTGGAGCCCATCGAAACAATTATGTTCTCTGCATTCTTGTCGCCGTAATAGTCGAAAAGGTGATACTGGCGGCCGATTACTTTCGCGACCTTGTCCATATATTCCTGTACGATTGACGGACAGTCGGCATATTGCTTGTTTGTAGTTTCGCGGCCCTGGAAATAAACGTCCGGGTTCTGTGCGGCAACCTTGATGTACGGGCTTTCAGGCTTGAGTGCGCGGCTGCGGAAGCGCTCGATGTATTCCGGTTCAAGAAGCTGCATCATGTCTTCATAGCTGATGTTGTAGACTTTCTGGACTTCATGAGATGTCCTGAATCCGTCGAAGAAATTGAGGAATGGTATCTGTGTCTTGAGTGTTGCGAGATGGGAGACGAGAGCCAGGTCCATTGTCTCCTGGATGGAAACTGCCGACATAAGTGCGAAGCCGGTCTGGCGTACTGCCATGACGTCCGAGTGGTCTCCGAAGATGGAGAGGGACTGGGCTGCCAGCGCACGGGCTGACACGTGGAATACTGTCGGAATCATTTCGCCGGCGATCTTGTACATGTTCGGGATCATCAGCATAAGTCCCTGTGAACAGGTGAATGTGGTTGTCAGCGCCCCGGCGCTGAGGGAACCGTGAACTGCGCCTGCTGCGCCCGCCTCGGATTGCATCTCGGCAATATTAACAGGTTTTCCGAAAAGATTCTTCTTTCCCTGACTTGCCCATTCGTCTGCGTATTCCCCCATTGTCGAAGAGGGAGTGATCGGATAAATCGCGGCCACCTCGCTGAAAGCGTAGGCCACGTGGGTTGCGGCATAATTGCCGTCAATCGTCACCATCTTGCCAGCCATTTGAATTCTCCTTGTTTTGAGTCTGTACTATTAAACATTCTGTTCATTTTAAACACGAATACCCCTGTTTGGCCTTATGGAAAAACAGGGATTGAAAACTGTTAGAGTTTCAGTGAAGTATGTAATTCACTAAAAGACTTTCGTACCCTACAACTGGAAAGGGGTTTTGTCCAAAAAGAAATGTTAAAAATTTATCATTTTAAATTTATTACGCAGGAAATTGTATTTTTTTATGTGTTTTCCGCAGTCACTTCCACCAGCAGGTTGTTTGCGTAAAGGAGTTTCACCATTTCAACATCCATGTAGTGCCCGCCCTTGTAATCGGTGATCTTTCCCAGCAGGCGACCTTCCTCGATAAGGGAGATTGCGGCAAGAAGGTCAAGGTTCGCCCTGTGCCATGCGGCTTCAAGGGATTTACCGTTGTACATGTATTTCGGTTCATTGATGTATTTTCTTTTTCCGGCAATCAGCACATTCCTCCGGTTGTAGCCGAGGTGGCGGATATCCGCAAATATTTTTCCTGCCGTCATGCAGAAAAGCATCTGTTTTGTGGTCGTGTTGGTTCTGGCGTTTGAACCGAAGCAGAAAGTATCCTTGTTCAATGTGAACCTGATCCTCTGTTTCCCGATTGCATTGGGGAAATTACGGGCGCAGTCTATTTCAAGGCTGAACTTGTTTTTGTCCGGCGGGGCTATGATCATGAAACCACCATTGCGTCCGCATATGGAAACCGTCTCTTTCACAGTGAAATATCTTACAGTTTTTTCCTGCTCAATCCGGCCGGCATCCATGATTGCCCTTACAAGCTCCATGCTTCCCTGTTCAAAGAGGGGAGGATCTCCGGAATCCATTGAAATCATCAGGTTGTCGACGTCAAGTCCCATTTTCAAGGCGATAACGTGTTCTGCAAGACGGATATAGTTGTGTGGGTTCCCGGACCTTAAAACGATGCTGCTCACCATGTCGCCGGTGGTCCAGACATTCCTGTTGGAGACTTTTATCGGCAGTGAATCAGGCAGGTCGGTCCTTTTGATCCACCATCCTTCCTTGCTGCATGGTTCAAGAAGAAGCCTGCTTATCTTATGCTTGGAAAAAGTTCCCGGCGCACTTACTTCAACTGGCTTTGCTATTGTCTTCTGTTTTCCGCTCGACCTGAAATCACTGTTCCCGCTCATGTCCTGATCAACGGGCAGACCATTGAAATCCTCATAGCTTTTTGCTAGGTCTTCAGATTTTCCATCAAGCAAGACTCCAAACGTATTGTTATCTGCCATTTTACGAATAAATAACCTTTTTTAAGTTAACCATGAAAACGCTAATTTTTCATTCTTTTTATCAGTTTATCCTGATGGGCCACAACTTTTTCCCTGTTGAGAGTGAATTTCTCCTTGCAGTAAGGGCATTTGAACTCATTCAGTCCGTATACACTGACAGTGTCAGTTGGGTTCGTACCCTCAGATTCTTTAAAGATTTTACGACACTTTAAGTTGGCGCAGGGAACCAGAAGTTCCCCTGCCGTTTTTTTCTTGCCGAAAAGACTGCTGAAGAATCCCATTGCATCCCCCTTAATTTTAGTTATGGTATGGATACTTTTGACGTACCAAGATACACTTCCCAGATGCAATAATCAAGATGACGGTTCATTTGTTTATCATATGTGAAACTTACATATACAAAAAAAACAGCAATTAAATCAATGCGGTTGGCAGGTGGGCTGAAAAGTATAATGAACAGTCTGTTCGGAAAGGCTTCCAGCAGGCAAATTTAATCAATTAATGCGGCAATATCAACCTTGTAGTATCTTTCTATGATTTCGGATAGGTCTTTGCGTGGTTTGTCATCATCCTTATTGCCGTATGCATCGAAGAGGGTGCGGGCGATTTTTAGGAACACATCGATAATTTCAGGGTCGAAGTGGTTTCCCCTGCCTTCCGTGAGAATTCCGATGGTTTTATCGAAACCGAAGGGTTCCTTGTAAGGTCGGCGTGATGTGAGTGCGTCGAAAACATCCGCAACTGCAAATATTCTAGCCAGGATTGGAATGTCTTTGTTCTTTAGTCCGGCAGGATATCCATTGCCGTCAAATTTCTCGTGATGACTTGCGACAACTGGCAAAGCTTCCATGGTCCATGATGACCGGTTTACAATATCTATGCCATGGTTCACGTGCAATTTCATCTCGGCAAATTCATTCTCATCCAATCGTCCAGGCTTCAGCAAGATGCTGTCCCGGATGCCGATCTTTCCGATGTCGTGGAGAAGTGCACCTTTGATGAGGATCCGGACCGTCTGATCATCGAGACCAAGGGCCTCGGCAATCCGCACTGAATATATCGTTACGCGGAAATTGTGAATATCCGTATCGCTGTCGCGTTTGGCAATTGCGCTGCCAAGCACACGGAGAGTCTCAAGGTTGGAATCGAGCAGGCGGTATGAGAGATTTGTAAATCGCCGCATAAACCTTACAATGAAAGGATAGAGTATCAGGGCCGTAACAACGACCGTGCCGACAGCCAGTCCGATCTCGCGGAGAATATCAATGAACATCGACTGTTCCTCCTCGCGAGAGGTTGCAAAAAAGCCCTCCACATAGGCCACGACAACACCTTTGCTATTTAAGATTGGAAGCAGGACTTGGACGTATTTCCCCTTGCCGATGTGCGTATGATTGACTTTGGGCTCGAGATCCTTGCGCTTCGTACGGAAATTCTCTGAACCAACATATTTTTCTATAGCGGTAATGTTGTCATGGTTTAGATCCCCGGTTCTAGCAATTTCGCTGAAGGAAGTGTCAAGGATGCGGAAGAACACGTGATGTCCTGTGTTTAAGTCGAAGCCCTTGTAGGCAATCGCATTGAGCATTTCCTGGAGTTTTGCACGATTCCCAAGATTCGGGGCGTCGAGCTGTTCTAGGGCAAGCGCCCTCAGGATGCCCATCCGCATTAGAGCCCTGTCCAACGCAATCCTTGAAACGTGACTGCTTTCCTTGAGGGTGATTAAAACAGCAACTAATATGGAGATTACGGAGGTCACGAGAAGAAGTCGGGTCAACAGCATTCCATGGATAGATCGTTTTGCGAACATGCTGGCGCCTCAGTCTGATGGTAGATTTTATTATATATATGTGCCAAAGTTAATCAAGGAAGGGTTTAAAATCAAGTTAAAATATTGTTTTTGAAATCTCTTCAATTTTCATTCGGTTCATCTCATTTTTCGGTTCTGAAGAATTTGCGGGGTAGCCCAGGCTGATAAGCGATAGGACTTCGAGGGAGCGTGGCAGATTGAGGATTTTCCGAACTCTCTTCCCGTTGAACCAACCGATCCAACACGTGGCTAGCCCCTGCGCTTCTGCCGCAAGAACGAAATGTTCACCTGCAATCCCTATGTCTATCAGATGATACTGCACCTTTGAAATAATTGGTGCGATAACGTGTGTCAACACGTTTGTCTCTGCGCATAGGACAATGATTACGGGAGCACTCTTAATCCATGGCATCGGAAGGCCGGGAAGAAGCCCCTCGGAGCACAGTTTTTTGCGAAGTTCGCAGTCTTTGACAATCATGAAGCGCCACGGCTGTTTGTTGCAGGCGGAAGGCGCGAGGCGGGCGGCTTCAATGCAGTTTGTGATTGATTCGTCCGGGACAGGAGCTTCGCTGTAATCGCGACAGCTTTTGCGCTTCTTTACGAGCTCAAGGAAATTTTCAAATTCAGAGTTCATCAGTTTTTGTCCAAGCACTGTTTTATAGAAAAGGCGGTACCGACCCGGCACCGCCTTTTAAACAAATATAGTAAACAATTAATGGTTTATCAAAATCCCATCAGGGCTTTTTTGCTCTGTTTCGCAATTTCGATGTCCGGGCTCTCCCATACGGCCAGACCGGTTTCAAGGTCGGTGAGTGTCATATGGAAATAGAAATATGATTCACGCATCCTGCCCTCTGCCGTCTTCATCTGGGTGATTTCACCAGCAAGGCTGTAATCCGGGGCGATCGCAGTCCCCATCTTCTTCACAGTCTTCTGGTTGAACATCTCGTCATCCTGCAGATCTCGGACCTGTTTTGTCGACTTGTCCGTGGCGCCTGCGCCGCTCACCGCAGTTGTTGTAACTGCTTTCCCTGAACGCAGGATTGCGCTGGTGATCTTCTGCGTGAGTATCTGTACGTCAATATGCTGCGTAGTGGAGTTCTTCACGGTGCTGACCATAACGACGGACTTCTTTCCGTCCGGTCGGACGAGCGTCCCCGATTCAAGAAGTGAGTTCACGCATTTTTCAGCTGCCATCTGCCAGTCTTTGAAATTGATTTCATCCGTGGTTGTGAGTCCTGAATTACCCGACGCATCAATTCGTGCAGGATCCGTTCCGCAACCGGAAGAGAGCAGCAGCATGGCGAACATTGCAAGTGCGAAATATATCTTCATGTCAGCCTCCTCAGTTTACAAAAATTTCAACTTTCTTGTTCTTTTTCTCAGTCTCGATCTTGTCCTGGATGATTTCAGAAGTCTTCTGGTTTTTCAAACCTTCGACAAGGAAACTTTTGACATCCTGGAAGGGCATGAATTCTGATTCCTTTTTCTCTGTGGTTTTGATTATGTGATAGCCGAATTCGGTTTCAACCACATCGCTCAATTCACCTGGTTTGAGTGCGAATGCCGCCTTTTCAAATTCCTCGGACATTTTCCCTTTTTCGAATGCTCCAAGATCTCCACCTTTTTCCTTGCTGGGGCATGCGCTGTTCTCAGTTGCGAGTTTCGCAAAATCTTCACCCTGTTTCAGTTTGGCAAGTATGTCTTGGGCTTTTTTTAGTGCCTGCTGCTTCAGGTCATCAGACGCCTTCTTTTTCTGTTCATCTGTCATTCCCTTCGCCTTCTCCGGATCTATTTCATCAACTTTTATCAGTATGTGCGAGGCGCGTACAGTTTCAGGTTTCTTGAAGCGTTCCTGGTTTTCACGGTAGAACTTTTCTGCATCCTCGTCGGAAACCTTAATGTTTGGAGCAACTTTCTCCTCAATCCATTTCTGAATTGCAAGTCCCATTGCAATTCTCGCCTTTATGGCCTCTGGAGTCATTCCCTGTTTTGTAAAGGTCTCCGCAAGCTGTTCTGGAGGGATCTGGGCGGTGAGTTTCTTGAATTCCTCTTCAGCCTTAACGGGATCCGGCTTGTATCCATCGGCTTCAGCAAGCTTTACAAGAAGCTTGGTGGCAATCATATCGTCGAGTCTCTCCTTGACTTCTGTTTTCCACACATCTGCCGGGATCGAATCGAGCTGTCCGCTTTCATTCATCATTGCGATTACAGGCTTGAATTCGACGAGAATGTCAGCCTTTGTGATTTTCTCATCACCGATTTTGGCGACAATTTCCGGGAGGAATGCGAGAGGGTCGACATTTGCATTCTTTTCCGCATCCTTGGCGGCTGGTTTTGCAACTGGCGCAGCTGCAGGTGTTGCTGCTGGCGCAGGAGCAACTGCCACTGCTGTGGCTGGTGCTGGAGCAGCTTTATCAGCCGCACCAACGTAAGCGGAGCACAGGATCAACAATGTCGACATGAGATATAATTCTTTTTTCATCATCTTCCCACCTTCTCTATTTTTTTAATTTAGGTTTTTCAATACTTAATGGAGTCTTGACTGGTAAACTATTAATATAATCCATATAGCACATAATTACAGGATGTTCTGGATTTTCTATTGCAAGAACAGCTATGACATTAGCTGCTTTAGGGTCTTTTTTAGACATGAGTCCTGTTATCTCCAGTGCCAGATCTTCAACTGCCTTTGTCTTTTCACTGCTGAAAAGCTTTTTTGCGAGAGCCAGTTTCTCGTTTGCGTATGGCAGGAAAATTTCAGCCGGCTTATACCTTGATGCTATGGCTTTTAGCTTTGCGGCGTTTCTGGCGAGCCGTGTCGAACTTGATGGATCGTTCAGTGCGATAATGGTGTCATTCAACTGTTTTATAACCTGAAGTTCATTCTGTATGGAAACGAAATCTTCATTTTTACCGCGTTTCATAATGGTGTCATTGGTCAGATTAATGGCTTCCTCTATCTTGCCGTTGTTAAGGAGATTCTGAATTTCGGCGATCATCGCATTGTTTTTTTCCTTCAATTCCAGGTTGGCCAGGAAAATATTGCCGGAATCAAGTTTCCTCAGGCGTTCAACTTTGCCGAGCGCCGAGTTGTGATCTTTTTTATTAAGTGCTGAAAACAGGTTGAGGACAAGCTCTGAATGGGATGTAGGCGGTTCAGGCACATCCGTTTTTTTTGAGCAGCCACCCGAAATGGAGCATGAAAAGATTAAAACAGCAGAATAACAGAATATTAAATATGTTTTATGCATTGGGAGCTTTAAGAGTCTTTGTTTTCCGGTTAAATTGTAATTATAGCATTTTTTATGGAAATTTAAACTTACCAAGAGGAATATACCATGAGAATCGATGGAAGAAAAGCCGGGCAGCTCAGACCTGTTAAAATCACTCCGGGTTTTTTAAAGCATCCTGCAGGCTCTGCCTTGATCGAATTCGGCAACACAAGGGTCATCTGTTCGGCAAGCGTCCTGGAGGAAGTCCCCTCATGGATGAGGGCTCAGAAAGTAAGCGGAGGATGGATAACAGGTGAGTATCAGATGATTCCGGCTTCAACCCATGACAGAAGCAGGCGGGAGACCAGTCATCCCAGCGGACGCACCCAGGAAATCCAGCGTCTCATCGGAAGAAGCCTCCGGGGTGCAGTTGACCTCGAAAAGCTTGGCCCTCGTACAATCTACATAGATTGCGAAGTGATTGATGCCGACGGCGGAACGCGTTGCGCCTCTATCACGGGCGGAATGGTCGCCCTCCAGATGGCAATCAAGAAGCTCATCAAAGACGGAAAACTTCAAGCGAATCCGGTAAAATCCAACATCGCTGCCGTAAGCGTCGGGATTTTCAAGGGGGAAGTCCTCCTGGATCTCTGCTATGAAGAGGATTCAAGTGCGGATGTAGATATGAATCTTGTTATGACTGACAATGGGCGCATTGTTGAAATCCAGGCCACCGGCGAGGAAAGCACATTTTCCAAAAAAGAACTGGATGCAATGAGAAGGGCCGCAGAGAAGGGGATTAAAAAACTTTTCGAGCTCCAGCGCAAGGCGTTGAAGTAATTATCGAACTGGGTGAAATTCTAAAGCCTTTATCCTCTCACAGAGGCACACAGTCACAAAGTCGAAGATCCCGGCCCAAAGGCGTCGGGAACTTTTTCACCGCGAAGAAGCGAAGGGCACGAAGAGAGATATCAATCTTAGTTTCCCCTTGCTTATTGCTCGGTTTAGACAAACCCTTTTGAAAACGGATTCTTTCTCAGACTCTTTTCCGAAAACTTTTTCTTACCTTTATTCCTTTGCGACGTTGTGCCTTTGTGCGAGAATATTTCTATAGAGTAATTAAACTGGATGTCTACAAATGGGATATATCTTGTGTATTCACCTGTTACATTTCCACAATGAGGGCAATAATGCTGATTGGGATTTTCGACAGGTTTTGTACAGTTCAAGCAAATAGGAGTCGAACTATCATCCAATTCCTGTTTATCAATTTCTTTATCCCATGGATCTGGTATGACGGGAAGTCGAATGAGCCACCTGACTAACAGCATAATCACTGTCAGTGCTCCAATAACAATTAAGGTTATGAGTATTTCTGTCATTTTTAGTCCAACGCCATGAATCAAATCGCCCTGCGATTATTTACGGGCAGTGTGAATCTGTTAGTTCGGATTTTAATCTTTCTTTCCAGTATTCAGGGAATCTTCTATGGTGAGCAACAGCGACAATCCAAATGACATCTTCATGAAGGAGATAAACTATTCGGTATGGGAATCTTTTCGTTGAGAATCTTCTTGTTCCATCATCCGTTAATGACCATCTCCCGGGGTTTTCCGCAATTTTAAATATATTTTCTTTTACTTCCCGTTCAAAATCTAGCCCCAGCCCGGAATATATTTGTTCATAGTAATCGACAGCTTTTGAGAGTTCAAGATCCGCCTCTTCCAGAAAGCGCACCTTTGTCATCTGTATTTTGCCTCTATCCTGGAAAATACATCCTCGGCAGGTATTCCGACTGCTTTGCCAGACTTTATCTTCTTGATTCTTTTCTGAATCTCCATCTCGAAATCGCCGGAAAATTGATTCTCCCCGTCTATATTGATAATCAAATCGTGAATTAGCTGCCCTCTTTCCGGCAAGGAGAGGCTAAATGCCTTGTCTTCCACTTCCTGCAATAAGACTGTCATTGGAACCTCCAGAATTTTAGAATAATGTAATTCCCGATAATTAAACTTCAATTGGCGTCTTTTTCCGAACGTGTTTATGTGTAATTCACAATAAATACTGCAAAACCGAGGGAGGGAGGGCTTTCAAGCAATTAAATGAACAGGCAGGAATGCCCGGCCTACCTTGTAAAAAAAAAGGGGCGCATTTTACTGCGCCCCTGGATTTTTTTATTTCGCAAAGATTATTTCTTTGCGGCTTTTGCCTTGATGGCTGCCTGTGCGGCGGCCAGTCTTGCAATCGGAACGCGGAACGGACTGCATGAAACGTAGTCCAGTCCATGCTTGTAGCAGAATGCGACTGACTTGGGTTCTCCACCCTGTTCACCGCAGATTCCGATCTTGAGTTTCGATTTCGTCTTGCGACCTTCCACAACTGCGTGTTTGATCAGGAAGCCGACGCCGTCCTGGTCAATTGTCTGGAAGGGATCCACATCAAGTATCTTCTGGTCAAGATAGTCATTCATGAATCCGCCGATATCGTCGCGGCTGAATCCGAATGTCATCTGTGTCAGGTCGTTTGTCCCGAACGAGAAGAAGTCCGCATCTTCCGCCATTTTTGCGGCGAGAATCGCGGCGCGCGGGATCTCGATCATTGTCCCGTAGAGGAATTCAATTTTCTTGACATTGAATTTCTTGCAGACTTCAGCGGCGACCCTGTCGACAATCACGCGCTGGTGTTTGAGTTCCTTGACGTCGCATGTCACCGGAACCATGATTTCAGGTTTGCATGCGATTCCCTTTTCCTTCTTCAGCTCGAGTGCGGATTCGAAGATTGCACGGATCTGCATTTCGCTCACTTCAGGATAGCTGACACCGAGACGGACACCGCGGTGTCCCATCATGGGGTTGGATTCGTGAAGGCTGTCGCCACGCTTCTGGATTGCATCGCGTGTGATTCCGAGGGCTATAGCCAGTTCGTTCTGTTTTTCCGCGCCTTGTGGCACGAACTCGTGGAGTGGCGGATCGAGGAGACGGAATGTGACCGGCAGCCCTTTCATCGCAGCAAGTGTCGCCTTGATATCCTTCTTTACAAAAGGATAAAGTTCGTTGAGTGCTTTTTTGCGCTCTTCAAGGGTGTTGCTGAGAATCATCTTGCGGAGGAAGAAGAGTGGTTTCTCGCTGCCAACGCCGTAGAACATGTGCTCGGTACGGAACAGTCCGATGCCTTCTGCGCCGTAATTATACGCAATCGCGGCATCTTCAGGTGTGTCGGCATTGGTCCTGACTCCCATTTCACGGAATTTGTCAACAATAGCCATGAACTTTTTGAATCTCGGATTTTCGGTAGCTTCCATCATGTCCAGAGCGCCGGAATATGCGTATCCCTTTGTTCCGTTCATGGTGATGATGTCGCCGGCCTTGAATGACTGGTTGCCGATTTTCATTGTTTTTGCATGGACATTCACGTCGATGTCGGATGCGCCTACGATACAGCATTTTCCCCAGCCGCGGCAAACGAGTGCGGCATGACTTGTCATACCGCCGCGGGCGGTGAGGATGCCCTGTGCGGCGCGCATGCCTTCCACGTCCTCAGGATTCGTCTCTTCGCGGACGAGGATTGTCTTTACGCCTTTTTTCGCCTTTTCAACGGCGTCTTCAGATGTGAAGACGATTTCGCCGCAGGCTCCGCCGGGTCCGGCAGGGAGTCCTTTGACAAGGGGCTTGACTTTCGCTTCGGCCTTTGGATCCACGATCGGGTGGAGGAGTTCATCGAGCTGATCCGGAGAAACGCGTGTTACAGCATCTTTCTCAGTGATCATTTTCTCTTTGAGCATGTCCATCGCCATATTGAGGGCGGCTGTTCCCGTGCGTTTTCCGACGCGGCACTGGAGCATGTAGAGGACGCTTTCCTGGATTGTGAATTCGATATCGAGCATATCCTTGTAATGCTTTTCAAGTCTGCAGCGGATATCGTAGAGTTCCTTGTAGGTCTTCGGCATGGCCTTCTGGAGTGATACGAGCTGTTTGTTCTGCTCGTTCTTTGTGTCGTCGTTCAAGGGGTTTGGCGTCCTTGTTCCTGCGACTACGTCTTCACCCTGTGCGTTTACGAGCCATTCACCGTAGAAGTGATTGTCGCCCGTGGCCGGATTCCTTGTGAATGCAACGCCTGTTGCCGAGGTGTCACCCATGTTTCCGAACACCATCGACTGTACGTTTACTGCGGTACCCCATTCGTCAGGAATGCCTTCGATCCTGCGGTATGAAACGGCTTTCTTTCCGTTCCAGCTTTTGAAAACTGCGCCGACTCCGCCCCAGAGCTGTTCCATGGCGTCATCAGGGAAAGGTTTCTTGAGGACGTCCTTGACGCGCTTCTTGAACGCTTCACAGATGATTTTAAGGTCTTCGACGGGAAGGTCGGTGTCGGATTTGTAGCCCTTCTTGTGTTTGAGTTCGTCGAGGATTCCGTCAAGCTGTTTGCGGATGCCTTTGCCTTCGGCGACTTCGATTCCTTCGGACTTTTCCATGACTACATCGGAGTACATCATGATAAGGCGGCGGTATGCGTCGTAGACAAAGCGTTCGTTATTGGTCTTTTTCACAAGGCCTGGGATTGTTTTCGAGCAGAGGCCGACGTTGAGCACGGTCTCCATCATTCCCGGCATCGAATTGCGTGCGCCGGAACGGCATGACACGAGGAGCGGGTTGTTGGCGTCGCCGAACTTCATCCCCATCTCTTTTTCCGTCCTTGCAAGGGCGGCATTGACTTCCGCCTTGAGTTCGACGGGATATTTCATTCCGAGTTTGAAGTAGTCGACACAGCATTCGGTTGTGATTGTGAAGCCGGCTGGTACTGGAAGGCCCATCCTTGCCATTTCTGCGAGATTCGCACCTTTTCCACCGAGCAGCGCCTTCATGTCAGCTTTTCCTTCGGACTTTCCCTTGCCGAAAAAATAAACAAATTTCTTCTTTGCCATAGTTTCCTTCTTTCTTTATTTTAATGGTTAATTTTACGGAAAAAACAAACTGCGTAAACTAAATCCGGTTTGTTAAAATACAAAGATAATTTAAAAGTATTCAGAAACTATCGAAGGCCTCCACTATCTTGGCTTCGTCGGGGTTCCCCTTGTAATTGAGCATTATGAACGAGCCGTTGGTCATTGCCGGGAAATCAACGCTGAGGATCGTGATTTTCCCGTTGCTGGCGATCTTGTCGAGTTTTTCCTGCTGTTTCTTTATCCTGGTGTCATATTTGAAAAGTTGGACATCTTTGCCGCTTATCCTGACGAATATCCCGTCCTGGGCGAGTATCATTTCAGGAAGGGTGGGGGTTGCCGATTCTATAGTCAGGCCGCTTTTGTTCAAATGTTCAACCAGCTCTGCAATTGTCCGGCTGTTGTTGTCTTTTCTGAAACAACCGGATATCAGGATTACAGCCGTCAATATCAATAATAGCGGGCATAATATCTTTATGGATAATTTTGTCATTTCGCTTCTTTGCCTTTGCTTTTGTTCTTTTGAGTTGCAGTATTGGAACGGGAAAAAAATCTAACATGAATTATATTCTTTGCAAATATTTTTATTCCGCCCTGCTGAATAAAAAATATATTAAAAGGGATCGAAAATATGCTTGCAGCCAAAATAAATGTCAGATACGCCTATGAAGTACATTTCACCAGGGCTGTTTTCTCTCAAGGCAATCATGTATTGAAAAACATCATAATTTCCCGGGAGAGGAAGCGCCGGCATGAAGTATTGGTTTTTCTGGAAAAGAGCATAGCCTCCCTTTATCCTGAGATTTTAGATGAGATCTCTGACTACTTCGGAGCGGAAAAAAACATCTCCCTGGTTTCAACTCCGGTCGTAATATCCGGAGGCGAAGCTGGGAAAAACTTCAAACTAGTCGAAAAACTGTGCGGAATTCTGGCGGGCAGCCATCTCTGTCGGCAGTCCTTTATATGTATTATAGGTGGAGGGGCGTTTCTTGACACCGTTGGTTTTGCCTCTTCAATAGTACACCGGGGAATCCGGCAGATCCGGATCCCAACTACCGTACTCGCTCAGAACGATTCAGGTGTAGGTGTCAAAAACGGGATCAACATGTATGGCATGAAAAACTTCATCGGCACTTTCACCCCGCCGTTCGCTGTAATCAATGATTTCAATTTTCTAGACACTCTTGAACAGAGGGATTGGATTTCAGGTGTTGCCGAAGCATTCAAGGTGGCTATGATAAAGGATGCGAAATTCTTCCACTGGCTTTGCAGGCGCGCCGATAGATTCAAGGCAAGAGATAAGACAGCGATGGGAAAAATGGTGAATCGCTGTGCAGAACTCCATGTCAGGCACATTGAGAAAGGCGGAGACCCGTTTGAGTTCGGGAGCGCGCGCCCCCTAGATTTCGGGCATTGGTCCGCCCACAAACTCGAAATGATGAGCGGTGGCAAAATCCGTCATGGCGAGGCTGTCGCAATCGGGCTTGTGCTTGACTCTTTCTACGCGGTCGAAAAAGGGCTTCTTCAGAAAAAAGACTTTAACTCGCTTACAGTTTCTTTGAAAAAAATCGGCTTCCTTCTATGGTCGGATCTTCTATTGAAGAAGGGAAAAAACGGTCGCCCTGAAATACTTTCCGGCATCCGGGAATTCCGAGAGCATCTCGGCGGTGAACTCCATGTCACGCTTCCAAACGGACTCGGCAGGAAGATAGAAGTCAACGAACTGGATGAGGAAATCATTCTCAGTGCGATAAAGTTTATCGGGCATACAAGCAACGGAACGAGCCAATAAGGCGAAAATATTAAGGCGGAAGCCTCCAGGTAACATCTTTCGGTTCACTATGATCCCTTCCCAAAATAAATCTGACTTCACCTGCCTCCGCTGCGGCCAGTGCTGCAGATGGCATGGATATGTCAATATATCCGAAAAGGAAGCGGAGGACATAGCTTGTTCAATAGGGATGGATTTATCCGAATTTTATGAAAATATGACTATGCCCGGCGACGATGACGGTGTTTCCCTGACTGAGAATGAAGACGGCAGCTGCCCGTTCCATATTGCTTCACCATCCGGATGCAGAATATACGAACACCGTCCTTTGCAGTGCCGAACCTACCCGCATGAATGGAATAATCCTGGAGAACCGTGCCCTGGAGTCAGATGATGGAGGATGTATGCCACCGGAAATGTTCCCAGCCTAGCTGCGCGGGTGGAGTATAAAAGGTTCTTGATAATTCCTGTTCTTCAGACTATCTTTCATTATATAGTGAGCCAATTTCAAAAGTAGTCAGAGTTCAGTAGTCAGAATAAATTTGGATTTGAGCTCAAGTTTAATTCTGACTTCTGTCTCCTGACTTCTCGCAAAACGAGAGTTTTGCAATCAGTGCATAGTGATTAAGTCAAGGAGGAGCCTAAGATGCACAGCCCAAAATTGTCAGCCTGTCTTTTACTGTTTGCCATACTTGCCATCTCAACCATCTCTTTTGCAGCCAATAAACCCGAGATGCCGGAAATTGTAAAACCTGTAATGTTCAACACCCCGGAGGCAGACAAGATCCTCGCGGCCCTGCAAGTCTTTCCTGCGGACAACCCATGGAACGAGGATATCTCCAGGCTTCCCGTGCTCAAGAACTCCAGAGCGATCATCGCAAACGTCGGCGCCGACAAGAATATATCCTATAATCTGGACATGTCGTTCATCCTGGTGCCGGCAAACCAGAAGAAAGTTGATTTTAAAATCAAGGCATACCCGGACGAATCCGACAAGGGGCCGTTTCCGATTCCGGACAACGCACCGATCGAGAGCTGGCCTCTGGACGGGCGAACGCTTGAATCCGCGCAGAAGGCGGTGGAGGATGCCGACAGGCATGTCATCGTTGTCGATCCTGTGAACCGCAAGCTTTACGAGTTATGGCAGGGACGGAAGACTGACGCAGGCTGGGAATGTTCCTGTTCCGCTTCATTCGACCTGGCGTCAAACAAGCTGCGGCCAGACGGATGGACATCGTCGGATGCAGCTGGTCTTCCAATCTTTCCGGCGATCATCCGCTTCGACGAGGTTGAAAAAGGCATGGTGGAACATGCGATGCGCTTCACCGTGAGAAATTCACGCCGGGCATACATCTATCCCGCCACCCATTTCGCCAGCAAGAAGACAGAGCCGAATCTGCCACGCATGGGCGAGCGGTTCCGGCTGCGTGCCGATTTCGACATTTCAAAATTCTCTTCGCATGTGCAGTCGATCCTCAAAGGACTTAAGAAGTATGGAATGTTCGTGGCCGACAACGGTGGCGACTGGCGCCTGTCGGTCGCTCCCGACAATAGGATCAAGGGCCTTGACGAACTGAAGAAGCTTAAAGGTTCTGACTTCGAGGTCGTAGAGACAACAGGTCCGAGGAAGTAGTGACAGTAAAAGTAATTCGGGCATTCTTGCCCGCGTGGCAACCGACTGCCGATGGGAGGGATTATTAACTTGAAATGCTTCATGGCGCTGGGCTTCATTGGATTTCTTGCAGGATCTTGTCTGGCTCAAAACATCGTGAACGGGACATCGAAGGGCAAAAACCTAATTGTGAACGGTGATTTTGAAAAGGGCAACGAAGGATGGAAACCCATATGGACACGTGAACATGGTGCCGGTAAGACTGCGATAGATACCAGCGAAAAGCATGGGGGGGCGCAGTCCGTCCGCATTGATCATTCCGGAGATAAGGACTGGAGCATGGAGCAGGAACACCAGCGCAATGTTACGGATGGAGACATTTTTGAACTCTCCGCATGGGTCCGATTGCAGGGTAAGGGGAATGCAACGCTGGGGGTAGTCACCCGTGATGCAAAAGACAAAGTACTAGATTGGAGCCACGGCGGAAAGACAGTTTGCGAAACAAAGGACTGGCAGCAGGTCCGTACACGTTTTGTAGTTCCACAGGGAGCAACCTCGATCCTTCCACGGCTAATTGGAACCGGGGCTGTCACCATATGGTTCGACGATGTCGAGCTGACACGTCAGGGAAATCTGGATACGCTCCGCAATAAAAATCTGCCTGCCACGCAAGGCATCAAAAACGACACCCTTGAGGTTACGTTCTGCACTGCAAGTTCAGAGTTCGTGTTCAAGGACCGGCGTACGAACCGTTCATGGACGCAGCAGGCAGGCGGAGCTACGTTTACTGTCCTTGATACAACGCTCAAGCAGGGAGGACTCGATATCAGGTTCCTCGACCCGGCTTCGATGCGCGAGATTACCGCGACTGTCCGTCTTGAGGAGAAGAGTCCTGAATGCGTTGTGACGCTCAAGTCTGCAGGCGAGATGGATGGAAAGCTTCAATGGCCTGCCCCTTTCGCATCCGCCAAAGGACAGATTCTCATACTTCCCGTAAATGAAGGCATCAGTTATCCTGTCGACGATCAATCGCTTCCGCCGATGTATTACTGTCTGTATGGCGGGCATGGGCTATGCATGCCGTGGTATGGTGCGACTGACGGCGATGCTGGCTGGATGGCGATCGTAGAGACGCCGGACGATGCGTCTGTCTATATTCCAAGAAAGGACGGCCTGCTCGGTATTGTTCCGGAATGGGAGTCACAGAAGGGGCAGTTCGGTTCGGAGCGAATCATAAGATATGTGTTCATCGACCACGGCGGATATGTCTCCATGGCGAAGAGGTACCGTGAATATGCGAAGAAGACCGGCTTGTTCAAGACGCTTGAAGAGAAGCGCAAGGCGATACCGGCGGTCGACCTGCTTGTAGGAGCTGTCAACGTCTGGTGCTGGGACAAGGATGCTCCTTCGATCTGCCGCGAGATGCAGTCTCTCGGGATTACGCGTATCCTGTGGAGCAACGGGTGTCCTCCCGAGGAAATCAAGGATTTGAACGACATGGGTGTCCTCACAAGCCGCTATGACATCTTCCAGGACGCTATGAATCCCGAGAATTTTCCAAAGATACGCTGGATTCATCCCGACTGGACAAGCGACGCGTGGGCGAACGACGATCTCATGATAGGTAAGGATGGTGAATGGGTGCGCGGGTGGGAGGTCGAGACAAAGGACGGGAATAAAATGATTCCATGCGGCACCTTGTGCGACCGTCAGGCCGTGTCATATGCACATAAGCGAATTCCTCCGGAACTTGCAACAAGCCATTACCGTTGCCGGTTCATCGACACTACTACTGCAAGTCCGTGGCGCGAGTGCTATCACCCAAAACATCCCATGACGCGGACTGAAAGCAAGCACTACAAGATGGAACTGCTGCGCTACGTCAGCGAAGGGTGTAATTTGGTATGCGGAAGCGAGACTGGACACGATGCAGCGGTCCCGTACGTGCATTATTTCGAGGGCATGTTGAGTCTGGGACCATATCGTGTTCCTGATTCCGGACGGGATATGAGCCGGACCTGGAATGATGTGCCGGAACAGGTCGCAAAATTCCAGACCGGGCATGCCTACCGGATTCCTCTATGGGAACTAGTCTACCATGACTGCGTGATAGCACACTGGTACTGGGGCGACTACAACAACAAGCTGCCGAAGCTGTGGGACAGGCGTGACCTCTGGAACACGCTCTACGGAACCGCGCCGATGTTCATGTTCAGCAGGAAGAGCTATGAGGCTGGTAAAGACCGTTTTGTGAAAAGCTACAAGACTATTGAACCAGTGGCGCGGGCGACGGGATATTCAGAGATGCTATCGCACGAATGGCTGACGTCCGACCATGCCGTCCAGCGGACTCGCTTCGCAAATGGAGTCGTGGTTACCGTCAACTTCGGCGATGCTCAATTCAAGATGCCGGACGGGAGGCTGTTGCAGCCGATGGATCTTCGCGTAGAAGGGATTGAGTAGTTAGTGGCTTTAGTCTGTAACATATTTAAACGTATAGGAATTTCAAAGTTTATGAATACCAAGATCAAATTCCAAAGCACAAACAAGCTCCAGATTTCAAATGAAGAAAAATTCCAAACTAATAAACAACAATCTAAGAACATGCCTTGCGGCATTGACTACGAACAGATTGCATTTGTTTGTAGTTAAGCCCGCAAGGGCTGTTCTTTTCTTTGTTTGATGTATTTGTTTGGAGCTTGGAATTTATTTAGGTATTAAAAGTTGCGGCCTCCGGCCGCCTAATTTAATCGTATAGGAAATTGTATTTATTGTCCCCCCTGCGGGCTTGTCCCGCAGGAGGCAAA
>CAZION010000015.1:0-68978 GCA_964540865.1 uncultured Victivallis sp. | reverse complement strand
TGAAACCATAGGCTATATTACTGCACGCTTTCAGCGTTAAATTTAACACAAACATCAAGGCCGGTCGGTTCTATAAATTAAACAGTTTAATTGCGTTTTCCCTGGCTATCTTCTTGAAGACTGTGTTGCTGATCTTCTTTTTGGTTTTCAGGCTGATAAGGAATTCAGGCAAAGGTATCTTCATGTCGGCCGAACAGATATCCGTCCCGTACAGCAGCCTGTCCTGAAACTCGTTGATGAACTTTGCGGCATATTCCGGATCACGGGCTAATGCATTGTAGCCGCTTCCTGCGGATAAATCGCCGTATAGATTTTTGTAACGTCTGAA
Source organism: uncultured Victivallis sp. (assembly GCA_964540865.1). GTDB lineage: Bacteria > Verrucomicrobiota > Lentisphaeria > Victivallales > GWF2-50-93 > GWF2-50-93. The sequence continues at coordinate 68,650 of CAZION010000015.1, read as the reverse complement.
CAGCTTTGGAACTGCTCCCTCCTTGCGCACCGGCTCTCTGGCATTCTTGAAACGATCAAGAGGGTCTGCCAACCTGGCCATTTCGACCCAGAAAGCCGGACCGTGTCCAAGGATGATCAGCTTTGGGAAATTTTTCAAAGTCTGTTCCAGCTGTGGCAGTCCGGGATCATCATAGAATCCATAGGTCCCGCCGATGCGGGAGGAAATATCGAAGGTAAAAGGCAGTCCGGCAGCCTCTATGTGTTTGAATAAATTCTGGGAGCGCGGATCCATGAATGGAATATTCGGCATCACCTCCCCTACTCCGTAACAGCCGGCCTTCTTGTAATGGTCAAGCCAGATATTGAACTGTGCGCCAGGGCAATTGCCGAGGCCCCGCGGATCGATATTGCAGAATGGAAGCAGGCGTCCGCCGCTTTTCTTGCACATGTCCATGACATCTTCATTGGACTGGGGCAGATATATTTCCGGGCCTATTAGCGGCAGCAGAAAACCCATTTCAATTCCCAGTTCGTCGTACCTTTTCAATACCTGGGACGGATTTGCAAAAATCTGGCTTCCATCCTGTGAAGGAGTGCCTTTCCGGTATGCATGCCCATGAACATCAATGAACATCGTTTTCCTATTGGCTCCTTTTAACAATTATTTGAGTTTACGGCAATAAATCCCTCTAAGACCATCATGGATAGAATCAACTGTTGCCAAGGAGCCATCAGCACTCCAACGGGGATGAAGGTCGCAGCGCACATCAACAGGATAATCTGCGGGTTGTTCATGTCTGAAGCTGCCGATTTCATCGCATACCCCAGTCTCCACATCCACTAAAGCCAGCTTCTGTATTTTATTTACCGGATAGGTATCGGCTAGGATTTTCCTGCCATCCGGAGAAAATACCAGGTGTCCCGGCGGTCCCATGCCGCGACTTATGCGTTCTGCACGAAGAGGAATAATTCTTTCGTCAAAAACTACGTACTCGTTGCCTTTTCCTTGCCAGTTTGCGTCAATGAGTATTTCAGATGGAGTCCGTCCCCATATCTGATGTGAAATCACATTCCAATAGAAATGCGGCAATGGGCAGGCCAGACCTGAGCCATCTATATTTGCCGTATACATATGGGTTTGCCAGGGGCGGTAATTGTGGGGATCGGCGCAATGACGTAGTAAAAAATGGAGTTTGGATGAGTCACAATTGAACATGATGTGGTTTAACCAGATATGTTTTTCTTCCAGTACATAGCGTGCTGGATGCAAATCGAACATCTGGCGGTAATTGACAATCAGCCGAGATTCGCCCGAGAGCATGTCTATGATGAAGATACCGTCGTTCTCCGCATCCGGCTGCGCCGTATCCAGCTTTGCATCGGCATAGGAGTAGCCTCGTCTAGGTATTCTTGCAAAATTTAGAGTTGCGCCCCAGCGCCCGTCAGGTGACAGCATATATATGGGTAGCGAATAAGATCCGACAATCCCTTTATCCAGGGAGTAGATATTTGCAAGCAGGCGTTTTTCTTTCTCATTCCAGTCATTGTATATGAAACACCCTGGGCGATGTTTGAGCCATAGCGTCATTGAGCCTTGCTGATGGCACCATGCGCGGGTCGTGGAAAGGCTGGAGAATTTTTTTGTTTTTCTATCAAGGACTCCAACTTCCGCAGTTTCTCCGCATATCGGAAGCCTTTCAGACTGAGGCATCTTGAGTGCGAGATGCAAGGTATTGTCATGATTCCAGGGAATACGGTCATAATAGCCAAAAGAATAGTGGCCATCGGTCGGCGAGATTTTTTCCCAGTCTGAATTCATTTGATTATCCTTTCTATTATTTCCGGGTTTGTCATTAGTCCGCAGGGAACCAAGTTGTATGAGTCGCTCCAGTTTTCATTATCACAGGTAAATAAATCTGAAGAAATAGCATCAAATATCTTTTTACCGGAATAATGGAGTGGCCCGTGAGAATTTCTCCTATGGCCCAATATTTCTATGCGGATCTCATTTTTTCCGTTTTTTATAAATTTACTGATATCAAGCTCGTTTCTACCCCAGGCGATTATGCCGGCAAGACTAGTATTAATAAATATCCTTGCAGCCGTACCTTTATAGTCTGGCAGCTTGATAAAGAAATCCTTGTTTGGATTTTTATTTAATATGATGTGGTGGATGTATGACAGGTTTCCAGAATAAAATGGAAGGGCCTGCTTGCACCAGTCACCGATCTTCAGCTTTTCTACAGGTTGGGATATTACAGGTCTGTCACCTTTAAATTTCACACCGAAATTGCCAAGGATATACATTGCCTCCAATCCGATAGAATATTCATCATATTCGCAACTGAGCATCAATTCATTTTCCCCTTCACAGATCAAGGCCGGATCCAGCGGTATTTTCCTTAAAGGTTTATCGAACCACCAGCCGGAATCGGTCAGTGGACTTACCGTATTGCCATTAATGGAAATCGCAAAATCTTCCGGTCTTTCCATCGCCAGATACGTGACATTTGAAACTGAAGCTTCCGCGAGAAACTTATACTTCAGAGAAACTTGTGTTTTTGAGGGAGACTTCTTTATTTGCCTAGCCCAAGGCTGCAACATTCTGGGCTCGCGTACGGAAACGCCCATGGATTTCCTTATCTCCGAATCTATTTTCAGGATTTCCTTTGTTTTTTCCCATGGCGAACTCCCAATTCTATATTCGGCGAAATCAAGGACAAAAACATTTTCCTCGCTCATGGAATAATCCCACTGAGATTTGTTTATCCTTATAGTCTTCTCACTGGAATATTTAATTCTCCCTTTTGCAGGAATAGTCCTTTTTGTTTTTTTAGGGATGACAAAAAGCCGGCTTCCAAGCTTCGGGAAATCTGTTTTTATTGCAACCGACTTCTTTTCTCTTACAGAATCCGTGAAATATGCTTTCCCTGAATCAGGATCAAGTTCAAGCGGACAGCCCTTGGCGTCTATGAATAGCCTTACGACAGCATTGCCATATTCCAGGTTGCGTTCCATAGCCGGGATTTTACAATAGATTTCAGGAGTGTAATCCTTTTCATGCCATTTGCCGGATTTAAGGCCTGTGTTGCAGATGAAAAGATAATAATCATCGTCATCTTCCTTCAACAGATGTAGCAATCCCCTGAGTTCTCTTCCGGAGTAATCAGTAATTGATACACGCCTTTTAGTTTCCATCGATTCAATTATTTTTACAGGTTCTCCAAGATTAAAACGTTCGCATCCAGTTGCGAACTTTATTGCCAGATCCGATTTCAAGGCGTCGACATATTCCGGGATCTCACCGGTGAAAATTACGATTCCTCCCGACCTTTTAAATTCTGAAATCAAATCCAATGTTGTTTCCCTGATAGTCTTCATGGGGGGAAGGATAACTGCCTTGTAGTCTGCCATGTTGAGTTTTAAAACAGGTTCCCCGTCAATTTTACTGACATTGCCGAATCTTGACAGGAGCTCCTCGTCGCCATAGTCAAAGTCCATGTTGTTGTTCAGCAGTATTTCCCGGAGCGTCATGAATGCATTGTCAAAAGCACCTATTGAAGGATTGGAATTCCTGTCCTTGCCCAGCATTGTCCACATGCTTTCTATCGGATGGATGACAAGAATGTCGCGGATTTCTTTTCCTCTTGACATGACAGAGTTTATTCTTGCAAAATAATCCTCCACCTTGTTATAGGCGTCCCACCAGGGCGACTGGAAGAATATTGACGGCGGATAATCGCGTTTTGCCTGACCTTCTGTCGAATATAGGGATATATGCTGACTGCGAATGTTTATACCGAGCGCCGCCTGCCAGTCGCCTATTGCTTTTTGCCCGGAAAAAGTGAAATCCCAGCCCGTCCCCGCATAACACTCGCTTATTCTCCATTTCCTTCCGAACTGCCGGGCCGCGGAACTGACTTGTTTTGCAGTGTCATAAACGTTCCAATATTCCGTCAGCACGTCCATCCCCGGGATTTGCATGTATTCATAGAAGCGCATGCACGATCCTACACGCAGCGATTGCATTGAGAGGGTGTCTTCGCACAGTATATGGCCGGTATACGCTATGTGATTATTTTCACACCAGTCATATACTACTTTTCCAAGAGCTTGAGAAAAAAGGTGGGTAAGGCAGTCGAAATAGTGATATCTGGCCTGGGAGATTTCACCGGAAGCCTTGTCATACGCAAGTTCTGGCAGTCGCTCCCTTATGTCATAACCGTAACGGGCTAAAAATATTTTGGGGAGTTTTTCTGTCCATTGCGTGTATATCTCATTGCTCGCTTTTGCAAAACCGCCTCCGAAGAAATTCCCCTCGTCAGTAAATGCGCCTGGTATCAGCTTGCCGAATTCTCCGCCAACGTGCTTCTTGTATTTCTCATGAGTCTGCCGTACAAATTCCTTTATGGCATCAACGTTTAACGTATCAACATAGGTTTGATTGTTGTGCCATTCGCTCGTATGCTCCTCCCTGATGAAGTAATGCAGAAGCGTTTCGCCTTTTGAAAGCGCACAGCCGCCAATATCGGATATTTTCCTGTAGCCCAGCAGTTTCCCGGACTCATCCAGCCTGGCCGCAAAAAATGCGACGGTGCTGTCGGTCTGACTTATCCCTGAAATGCTTCCGTGAATATGGCATATGAGGTAATGCCGCCTGTACTTATGATTTTTAGTAACCTCTCCACCGGCGGTTCCGGAGTTCCATTTATCCTCGTCGTATATCCATACGTGCATGTCAAGTCTTCTGGCTTCCTCGACGCACACCTTGACGCACTCGAACCATTCATCGGAAAGGTAAGGAGTGACCAGCCCGACTCTTCCATGTATGAAGAATCCGCCTATTCCCATCTTGTGCATTATTCCGATTTGCCGACGCATTTCGGCATGATCCATCTTGCTGTTCCAACCCCAAAAGGTTGAACTGCGAAAGGAACTCCCAGGATTATTGAAAGTTTCAAGAAATTCATTGCGCATAGGCTAAATTCTCCGTAATAAGTTTGATTTATTTATTTCCCAATCCAGAAAAACTTATATGGATCGGTGTTGAGTGTTTTGTTATTGAGTGATTCAAGATATGTCAAGCTTCCTACATGGTTGTCAAAGAAGGCAATCATGGCGACATTATTGTGTCTGAAATGTAGGAACGCAAAGTCATGGGGTGTCTTGTATACGCCAGAGTAGAAGGGTAAGATGTACATTGAATTGCCGCCAGTGGAGTCCCCCAGTAACATTCCTGTTGAAGGATAACGCAACGTTTTTATATTGAAGGATGGACCGTCAGAAAGCCAGTTTCCATTCATTCCGTAATGGGACAAATTCCATCTATACCAAGTTAGAGAATCTCCTGTTATTGCTTGTGAAACGAAATTTCTGCCTATGCCCTGGACTTCAGCGGGACATGAATATGCTGATCCTTGATCAGGATAAGGATATCCGGATGAATCTGTTCCAGATTTATTTTTAAAACTAGTAACATTTTCTAGAGTCGTAGGCCAGGGACTAGGGACGCCGTAGACGACACGACCATCCATGTCCTCTGCATATGCCGACATGGCTATCGCTATTTGACGAATATTACTGATGCAGACAGTACCTTTCGCAGTGTCCTTGGCCTTTTTCAACGACGGCAGAAGAAGACCTGCAAGAATTGCGATGATAGCTACCACGACCAGTAGCTCAATCAATGTGAAGGGCGAACCTCCAGTCTTCCAAGTCCAATTTTTCCGGAATAATTTAGAGACTACGTTCTGATTTCTCGGGAAATTTCTCATTTTTCTTATCCTTTATTTTTTATCGTTTACAGGATTCAACTTATCTGGATCAGGCTGGAACCATCTTTCGCTTGTAGCGGAAAGGATTACTGGTTCGGAAACATGGACATATCGAGCTTTAGATTTAATAATAATACCATTTTCAGGTACAGTTACTTTCATTTCTTCTCCAGTTTTAGAGCTTGCCAATTCTTTTTCTCCCAAGGAATCTGTGATAATGCCAGCCGATTTGTGTCCTCGTACAGTCAATGTATCTGACTTGCCGCTTATAAGTTTGCAGAAATATTTCCCCTCCTGACTCTGTGACCAGCTCTTTGGAATGTAATAAACCTCTGGAAGCGATGTCAATGGCGCGTTCATTTGCCCTTTATTTTCTACAAATCCAGTTATAATGATTGAATACTGCCCTGTTTTCCCGTCCTTTGGGATTTTTATCAAATAGGGGGAATAAGCTCCGGCGGGTATCTTGACATTCTTGATTTCCTTGTCTTCCGTATCAAAAACCTGTACGCTGAAATCTGCGTTGGACCTGCAATTTAGATTGATATCTATTTCCTGATCTTCATCTTCTTTTATTACACAAATATTATTTCCTGGTGCAAAGGGGAAAGGCACCAGTGGCACCACTGAACTGGTTTTTCCGTCACTTGCATACATAAGGGCGGGGAGGTACAATATATAATCTGGAAGGGTACAGAAAGGCGTACGATTATTTTCCGGATCATTAATTGCTTTAGACCATGACAGCATCTTCAAAGGTTCAGAAACAATATTGGCATAAGCATGATAATTATTCTTGCTGTCGGGGGCGATCATGGAAGCCATTGTATACGTCAAGAATGGAGTAGTATTATAAAAGAAGTAGTGAGTTCCTTCTGTTTCCTCGGCTTTCCCCGCATTTTTAATAGCTTTATCTGTGGCATCCAGAAGGTTTTTCGAGAATACCTTGGATCCATTGAACAAGAGGATATTTTGATATGGGAATCCCCAGTTGCGTCCGCAACGGTTAATCATCTGGTCCAGCCTCGGAGAAAGGACTGCCAGCAGTTTTGGGTTGTAACTGTACTGGTAAAGATCTATAAGTTCTCCAACATAGTTGCTGATGTCTCTTGCGCTTTCTCGTCTGTTAACCAGTTTACCGTTAGCCTCAACTGATCTGTCCGCCGGTTTATAATTAGGGTTGAGCCTGTCATTGACAATCGTGTTTTCAACCTCGTCCATTATGTCCTTGAAGCGCAAATCTCCGGTCATGTAGTACGACAGAAGCACCCCATTGTAGCATGTCTGGTGCGAACCTATTGCGTGGTCGCCGCCCCATGGTATAAATCCGTTGGTGTGCTTGGTGGAGCCGACCAGTCTTTTCTGGGCGAAATGGAATTCCTTGTGTGGATACGAAGGGTCATCGTAATGAGTCACAACCAAGTCCGTCAGAAGCCTGTTGTGCGCCATTCCCTGCATAATATAAAAAGGATTGCCTGAACGGTAGAGGAAAAGCCAAGGCATTACCGCCTCATAATGATGGGTTCCGCCGTTAAGCCTATACAAGTCCCATTTACTCCCCCCTAAATATTGATTGTGGTGCCATCTGCTGTAAATCCACATTCCATATTCACCGCTGCTGCGGTTTGCCTTCCAATATCCATCCATGCAGTTCTCTATGATTTCCTCATAGACCTTGAAATTCTCCTTGTCATATTTGTGAACCCATCCGGCTGCAAGACTTTTGCTGTTCCATTCCGGGGAAGCCATAGCCAGGAGATTCTTAATAAATACATTTGAAAGGTTTTCAGAGGTGAATTTTTCCTTTGACTTGCCGGTTCTGAAGTCCAGCAGCATGTCAGAGGTGACAGAAATTCCCATTGCGCTGGAATGCACTCCCGAAAGTACCAGGCCTCCAGGGGAATAGACGCCGGTTGCTTCAGTTTTATATATTTTAGCCGCTGCAGTATAGTATTCCCACGGAACTGCCAGATTCATTTCCTTGCCCTGGTGGGCAAACAAGGCCTTATGGATGTTTTCTTGAGCTGTCTCGTCAATTTCCTTGTGATCTTTCCCGTGCGCAGGCCAGAAATGTATCTTCATTTTATTGTCTACCGCCTCGAACTCCTTGGGGAATTTCTGCCAGGTGTCGCGCAATGAACAGGAAACTGATTTTTCTCCCGAGCTTATGCTGAAGAAGCCAGAGGCGTGTGTTCCCGACATTAAATTCTTTCCTCCGCCATCCTCGATTTCAAACTTGTCAACCAGGTGCTGAATCAGATATATCCCGTTTTTTGGAATATCGAAATCAGCAGCCTTCTTATCTTCGATCCCAAAGGATGCCCTGCCCGCATTCTGAAGCGGTACAGATATCCCGAGATCCTTTAATTTTACGGTAAATGAATCGAAAGTGAATACCGTAGAATTCAGGATTCTCACATATTCCTTCCCTGCGTAGAATTCAATCCGGCATACGAACTTGCAAAGCTTCTCGGTGGGCAGCTTATAGCTTAGCATTTCCCCGGCGGAGCCATCCTTTACATACCAGCCTTCCGCCTTCAAAGTTGTCCTGATCGGCCCTTGTTCCTCCACGGACACTATGACATTGGCATCGTTTGCCGCCCTGTAGACTGCCCCCTCGTTGTCGATCAGGTAGAGCCCTTCCTTGCCGGAATCAGATATTACCTGTTCATTTCCTGTCTTGACCCCGCTTATCAGATTGAATGTTTTTTTGTTCACTGAAAATTCCGAAGCACCTGTATTGATCAAGAATGCGGTATCTGTATCTTTAATGCTTATCTTTACGGCAGGTTCTGAAATTTTCTGGTCGGATCCGTACTGGATGAAATATTTGGACTCTTTCATGTCAGGCCACCATGATGGGCTTTTTTCAGCCATGAAATCCACACCAAGCCAGCGGATGCTCGACTTGTCGCCGTATCCCCATTTTGAACGGACTATTGTCTGACACGGAATGCTCTTGCCACTGCCGTCTTTCAGGGTCAGCGCGTCTTTATTGAAAAGAACGCCTTTGGGAAATGGCACTCCGAAACTTACCGGATACGTTGAGTCCTGCGGAATGTCGAGACCGGCAGGGAACACAATCTGTATCTTGCCTTTCAACTGGGGCTGAACAGCAGTCTCAACGAAGAACTTCAATATCCCTTTTGAATAAGTCTTGGCCGCGTCTTTTATCTCATAATCTATATTGTACTCGCCCGGCTTAAGTTTGCTGACAAGAAAATCCACGGAGGCCATTCCTTTTTTCAAGGAGACTTCGCCTGAAGCGATTTCAGCAAGGCTGTCCTTCATCTTCCAGGTCGCCTTCATGGTGCTGGCTTCAATCTTCTCCTTGCCTGCCTGATAGGCAAAAATGAAACGCCCTTCCGGATCAAGCGTCGAATATACTTCCCTCTCAACACCGGCGGTAAATGACTGTGCTGTATCCGCCTGCTGCCAGTCAAGTTCCTGGGATGACGAGATTATATCCTCGGAATAAGCGGTAAAAGTTAATAAAGAAACAGCCAAAGAGAACGATAATAATGCAATTCTTGTAATATTTTTCATTTTTTCAACTCCAATTCCCACCAGTTGATTTTTTCAAGTTTGCTATCTGGCAAAAACCAGGTACCTGGTTTTAGGCAAATAAAAAAACCTTTGTGGCACCCTAAAGACCAGGCTTCTGATTGAAGCACGTAATCAGTGCCAGGGGCACATTTGAACGTAACGCAATTGTCATATTTCTCTTTGAAAAGAACGCAGCCGTTCCCGGCTTTCTCGTTGGAAGTGTCTGCGATTATATTGCCCTGCAAGTCTTTTACCAAAAGATTAGCTTTATATGCAAATAGAGTTATTTCCTTTTCATCTGGGCGTGTTTGAAAAATGACGGAATTACCTTTTCTGCACATCCTTCTGGCAAAGTATACTTCCTGCTGGTTGCTCAAAGGCAGATCTATCCCAAGATAATCGTCCTGGTATCCAATGATTTTAATCTTGTAATCGCCGGTCACTCCGTCTTTTGGGATTTTAATGATAAACGGTTTAGCCTTATCGTATTCCCCCTGTGGTACAGTTCCATTGAAGATCACCTTACATTCCTTGTCATATGCGATTATATATATTCCGCATGGCGAGGCAATTGTTCCTGAAATTTTGATGTTCCATTCCTGATCAGTTGCTTCCCTTATGTAGTAGGCATCCACCATGAGATGCCTGGCAAAATCAATCTTCTCGTCCGCGGCATACGCCCCGAGATAAAAAAACAAAAACGACAAAAATGCCAATATTGATTTCATTTTGATCTTATTCCTTTCATTTCTTGTGATGAGGGCAAATCAAAGGTACCGTTTTTACTTGTATAAAGCGGAACGGTTGCAACATTGGTGAACTGAACCCCTCGCAGATCTCCCAGTTTCAGGACATTGTCCGGGGGCAGTGGCACCTTGAAAAATTCCTTCACTGCATCTATTTCCGGCCTTAATAAAGTCTCCGAGAAAATAACTCTGTCATCAGCATTGAAGATTTCCAGGGATGCTTCCGGTATGCCTGCGAATACTACGGATATTTCATTCGACGGAAAATCCTTGCTCCTGATGTATAGACTGTCCGAGCCTGTGCTCCTGCTTGGGAAGCTGGCATCCTTGATTATGGCAGCCTTCTGGGTTGATGTGCCGAAATAGGAGAGATTGAAACCCTGCATTTTAAGGATCTGGTTTCTGCTGTCAGGGACGCTTATCTCGAAGAATTTCATTCCTCCAGTGCCTTTTAGCCCGGTATCTGTCAGCGCGGCAAAAAGTTCTTTCACTTCGGCGTTCACTGCTTTTCCCTCGGCATCGGATAATTTAAGATCCTTTTCAGGATTTATGTTTATCGCGCCCACCCATATCTTGAACCCGCCGCCAGTGTCATTCTTTATTAATATCTCCTTTGCATAACCGAGATTATAAAATCCGGCCGGGAACGCCTCTCTTGATTTAAGTATTGCCCCTTTAGCATTGGCGAGCATCCTGACCTCTCCCATAGTGAACTGCGTTGACTCACCCGGCGACAAGCCTCTGTAAATAGCGTTAAGCCCATGCATCTGTTTGCTCTCGTAGCTGTCTGAAATCATTCTGGCTCCATGGGCAAACCATATGTCGTTTGTCTTGTCGAAAAGTTCGGCCATGCCGTCAGTACACATCATGTTCTTATATTGAGAATCTTTTGCAGAAGCTCCCTTTCTTGCATATTCCAGCCAAAGATCTGCGCACTCCTTGCTATAGGGGGAATACCATCTTGCCATCCTTGAGCCGTGGGATCCTCCCCACCAGTCGTTCTTGTCGGGATAGCAAAGCTCCTTCCATATCCGGTCCGCCTCTTTTTTGTAATCCTCCCTTCCTGTTTCCGAATACATCCTTATAAGTCCGCAAATTGGATTGCTAATGTATCTCCATTCTCCTTTTTGGGTAAGTTTCATGGCTTCAGCCGTCATCTGCGCGAATTCCCATGCTGGGGCATATGCGCTGGCATGGTAGTATTCAAGGAAAGGGCAAAGCATTGTGTGCCCATAATCGGCATTATCAAGCCAGGGCGTGTAATGATGTCTCCGGCTCATTCCAGCTGAATTTGGGAAAAGGTTGTGCCATCTGATGGACTGGACTTCCATGAGGTGCTTTGTCCAGATGGTGGCGAACTTCAAATATTTCCTGTCACCGCTTCTGAAATAAAGGAGCCATGGTGCCTGTACGATGTCCTCTTCATTTCCTATGTTGGCATAACGACCGGCATTCAGCCATTGATACATGGATGTCATGTAGACATTGTGCACTGTTCCATAGTTCCACTGGCCGAAAATCCTGTACAAGTCGCGATGCCTGTCCAGCATGTCGATGTATAGGGACATGTATTCCTCTATACCAGCGCCTTTTTCCATCGAGAATGGTTGCAGGTTCCCCAACACCTTTGTCTTCTGCACCCATGCCGGAGGAGTGCATGCCACGACAGGTTCCCCAAAGAATCTCGAAACGTTTGTCACGTTCCGCACCCCGGAAAAATCAATTAAGAGCTCCTGCGTCCTGCTTGCACCGGTTCCGCATGCTTCAAAGCTTGAACTCGAAGGAAGGTAATATTCGAAATCAGGTGAAAAAGAATGGATGCCAGCGCCTTTCGGCCAGTATGAGATCTTCAGATCGCCTGATGACGTGTTCGCCTCTATTCTCTTGGGGTACATCTCCCAGAAGTTCAGATGGCAGAAAAGCATCGAATACTTGTCGCCTTTCATTTCAAAGGAACCGTCGGACTTGGAGCCCTGCAATATTCTTTTCCCTTCAGCGTCCAAGTTCACAACATCATCCGAAATCTGGTCAATTAAAGTATTTCCGTTCACGGGTATTTCTTTTTTGTCTATGCTGGCCGAAGCTTTTGTGAAAATGCCCGGCTTTGTCTTGATTTGAAGACCATATGAGGCCAGCTTGTCTGAAACAGGATTCCCGGCAAATGTCACATTGTGCCATATTTTGACAAAATCCTGGTTCTTATAGAACTGCAGCCTTATTTCTCCGTATGCCGGCCTGCCGCCGTTCTTATCGGAATACCATCCTTGGAGCTTTACTGTGGCTTTAAGAGGCCCGTTCTCCTCAATGCTTATTCCCGGCTTGAAAATACCGCTGGATTCTCCTTCCAGCTTCATAAGGGCGATATTTCCCGATGTGTCCTCCCACCACGCATTATCCAGCAGTGAAGCGCTTATTTCCTCTTCCGGCTCATATTTGCCGTTCTTATTGCTGTCAACGAACACCTGCATCTGCATTGATGGGGACTTTGAATCGAAGACAGCTTTTATTTTTCCCGAGTCGGCAATTATCTTCCCGCCCGATTCGCTTAGAATAGTCCCTTTTTCTTCCGCAACCCCCTTAATATTTTTCCCTATCGAGAACTTATAAGTGGCAAAACTGTCGGCCTTGCAGTCAGCCTGGAAATCAGCCTGTATCCATTTAAGGCTCTTGTCAGGCCAGACATTCATCGTTTTAAATTGAGCCGGAACTGCTTTGCCATCTGGGGATTCCAGCTTCATTGAACTCGTACTTCCGAATACCCCTGCCGGGAGCGGTATTCCGAGCGATACCGGGAAGTTTTTCCGTTCAAGACCAGAAGCATCTTCTATTCCAAGCGGTATTTCGGTCGAGTCGGCATCAATTTTCACATCAGGCAAAGTCGAAAGATGTTTTACAAATGGACGGACAGATTCGCTCTTGAATCCTTCCTCCCTTGCCTTTTTTATGGTCTCCTTCAGGCTGTTGCCGAATACTTCGAGTTTTCTGGAATACTTATGAAAGGTTTTTTTTGTCACCGGATCAATTGCCTCAACACTTATCTTGTAGGCTCCATCCGGTATTTTATTTATAGGTATGGAGAACTGCCTGTCAAATGTATCTTCACCGGGTATGCCCGGCTTGAAGTTGCACAGGAAGCTGGAATCATAGAAATTCTCGCCTTTGCTGTTCTCGATTTTTGTTTTAAACAGTGTGCCTATGTCCCACTTTGGGAAATCGCTCATGGATGCCGCCTCCGGGAATACACCGCCGACCATCCTGACCTTGACAGGCATTGATTGATTGGGATAACCCACAATAGCGCAGTCGGCAAAGCCCCAATCCCTCAAACCGAAGACATCCCTCCTGCGGTGCTGCCAGTCGAAGAATTCGCTTCTGGCGAACGTATATGCTCCGAACTTATCAAGATGTTCCGCAGGTATCACTTTTTTTATGAAGCTGTTGAATCTCGTTATTTCATTCTTGTCCTTGATTACTCCACTTGTGACCTTGGAAATATCGGTGCTCCTGCTGAATGGATAGTAGGAGAAGGAATTTTCTATTGAGCCCATAGGAGGAGTTATTTTCATTTGCGCGAACGGTTCAACTGTAACCGCTCCCCTCAAAGGACTGGAGGCCTTATATTCGGTCCAAGTCATTATCACAGGGACTTTCTCTTTTTCAAAGGTGATTATCAGGCCGTCCCCGCTTTTGAAGTCGGCTACAGCCGCAAAGCCGTTTTCATTTATTTCGAACCAGTTGTCCCAGCCTGTCGCCGTCCTTATTTTCTGAATGCTGTCGTCCTTGCCTGAAACCAGCACGCACCCGCTATTGCCCAAATTATCCTTTGAAGGCAATATCTGCGGATGCCAGCGTATCCATAGTGGACGATCTTTCTTGCCTATGTTGGTGACTTTTATATTTACAAGGAGTTCTGCCGAGTCGGGCTTGAGGGTCATCGTGCGCTCTATGCCCTGCTCCTGGGTCGCCCCTTTCACCCTTATTGATTTTGCACCGTCTGCTGCATCTATTACATCCAACACATATGGCAGCTTGCACAGGCGCATGGATTCCGGATCCGTCTGATTGTCAATCATCCAGTCCGGCCATCCGTATCCGCTGACAATTTCAAGCTTGCCGTTCTTCTCTATCTTATATACATTCCCGGCCACATGGTTGACTCCGGTTTCCTTGTTGGTGAATTCAACCACCGCTCCGCCCGGGTCAGCGATTACGGCCAGCCTCACCTTATCGTTCTCCAGGAAAAATCTTTTCTGGGTTATCGTTACACCTTTCTGGGCCTCAAATTCAACATCCTTGGAGTATGATTCCACACCAGCAGTTCCTGCGGATAATGAATATGCCATTGTCGATATGAGTAAGACCTCCAAGGATTTCTTCAACATATAAATCCTCCTCTAATTGTCTATTGGTATTAATTGTCTATATCTAATCATAACATAATTTACATGGCATTGCAATACCTACAAGGGAATATTATCGAAATAAATTTAATTTAAATTTTTTCTTATATGCTTGATATTATGATTTGTATAGTATAATTTATATGTATATATAAAGATTCCCTAAAGCAAAAGTGCAAAATGAAGAAATCACCGAAACATATAATAATACGCAACGAACTGATCGGCAGGATAAATGGGAATCAGTTCCCGGACGGAGCATTGCCTTCCGAGAAAACGCTCGCCGAAGAATTCAAAGTGAACAGGCATACCGTCCGCAAGTCGTTGAGCTATCTGAAAGACGGAAACTATATAAGCAGAACGCCCAGAAGGGGAACTTTTCTTCTTGATTCCAAGAAACAAAACAGTCCCGTCAAGGAAATTACGATAAATTTCCGATTCCAGGTCAACCGGGGCACTTTTATTCAGCCTCCCTACCAGAGGAAAATTGATTTCTTTCAGAGAAAGACGGAAGTTTTTTCAAATTTGTATCCGTCTATAAAAATAAAAGTTGACCCTGTTCCCGCAAAAGCCGGAGGAATAGCATCGCATATCCCAGAGCTCTATGTCGGTAAAGCCCCGACAATAGTCAATATCAATTATTTTGCGAATGACGCAATACTGGGAAAACTTCTCCCCCTTGATGACTTTGATGATATTTCCGATGTCGCGGTTCTTCTTGATGGAAGGTTGTTCCGGCGTAAGAAAGGACATTTAGGCGAACTCAGGCATTATGCCATACCAATACAGACTGCAAGCTGGATGATGACTGTGAACTCGAAGCTCCTGGCCGATATGGAATTTAATGAATCAGACATTCCTTCCACCTGGGCTGATTTCCTGGCCATAAGCAAAAAAATATACAAGCGCGGACATGCAAAAGGAATATTCCCCTTTGACATGGAATTCTTCAATTATCCAATGTCCATGATGCGCTATATGCCATATGTATTCTCCGCAGGTGGCGGCAGAAGCCTTGTTGATGAGCATGGCAAGATTGATATTGACAATCAGGCCTGGTGCGACTTTTTGAAGTGGATGAAGTCATTGTATCCATACAAGGCTCCCCCCAATATTCCACATGACGAGTTGAATAACCGTACAGTCTTCAACTTCTCAGTTGGTACAGGCTTTTTCTCCTACAATAACGATATGGATGTAATAAAGCCCATTCCGTTTCCGCTGCGTTCTCCGGATGACAGGGTCTGTGGTGTCATTAGCTACGGATGTGTGGGGCTTGCTGCGAACACATTCAAGAACAATCATGAAAAAGAAGCTGCCTGGCTTTTTATAAAATTCCTGCTCTCCAGGGATTTTCAGATCGAAATGTACAAGGAACAGAAAATTTTTCCGATCCGCTCCGACTTGTACCCTGAAATACATGTGGGAAATGCGAATCTGGCGAAGCTTTATGATTTCGGCATGAATTACGGATTGCCTGCTTTCGACCTGCAAAACAATGATGAAGTGCATACGACAATAAGAAATCTTTTCATAAAGACAATTTCAGGAATAAGCGATATAGAAGAAAGCGTCAAGGAAGCCAAAATGCTATTGAAAAGCGCCTCTGATGAGTCTTTCAGGGATGGGCTCGAAGTATATGATTATATCTAATTACCTAGGGAAAACAGGAGGGATTTATGGAAATGAAAAATTATCCCTGTGATCATAAACCAAAAGGTTGCACAGAAAGACAAGCAACAATTGCCAATTGCCAATTTGCTATTGCCGATTTGAAATTAGCAAATAAAATCGGAAATCGGAAATCGGAAATGCCTACTCCGGGGGGGAACGTATGACTGCCCCTCCGCAGACACAAGCGATTGGTATAACAAACGGGTCATGGTACAGGCCGGGTCAAGCTGGACGGATGGGTATGCCTACGGCGAAGCCACCCAATTAAATTATGATAGGATTGGAAAACAGTAAAAATGAATAATCAGATTTACGGAAAAATATTTCCAGTAAAGGAATACCTGCCGGGAAACGGTTTTCTGTGCATAGATAAAATCACGGAAATCCTTGTTCCTGCAAAATATCCTGATCTGAAGACAAACGTCAATTCCACTGCGGGTGTACTGGGATTGAAAATAAAGGCATCCTCTTCAGATATAAAAAATATAATATTCAAAAATCAGGAAGCCAAAGGTCTGCCCACTTTGACAATAAAAAGCAATTCGGACGAAGCCCATAAGATTAGGATTTCAAAAGCTGGCATCGAAATCCATGCAAATTCGGGAAAAGGCTTTTTCATGGCGCTAAAAACCTTGGAGCAGATGCATGAGCTTCATGGCAATAAGCTTCCATGCGGGATCACTTACGACTATCCTGATATTGCCATGCGGGCATACCATCTGGACTTAAAAGCCGGCTTTATCAATATCAGCAAGCTTAAAGAGTCCGTAGTGCTTCTCTCGAAATGGAAAATAAATACCCTGCTCATTGAATACGAAGACTGTTTTCAATATAAATCAGCGCCAGGGATATGCCGGCCTGATGCTCCTTCTTTCAAGGAATGGTCTGAATTCCTGGAATACTGCCGCTCCCTGTATTTCGATATAATACCTCTGGTACAGACCCATGGACATTTGGAATTTCTCCTGAAGCACAAAAGGTATGCGGGACTCAGGGAAAACAACAATGTGAATGAACTATGTCCGTCAAATCCTAAAGCTGTAAGGCTAGTAAAGGAAATGCTCGGGGAAATGATAAAGCTGCACGCAAAGGACAAATATATTCACATTGGCGCCGATGAGACATGGAATCTCTGCACATGTCCAAAGTGTTCGAAGCGATTGGGAAAAGAAACCAAAATTGATGTTTTCAGCAGACACGTCCTTGAGATGGCGGAATTTGTAAAGAGCCATGATAAAAAAGTGATGATGTGGTGCGACATGTTCTGGAGAAGCAGTTCGCCCGAGAAGGTCGGCATGCTTCCCAAGGATGTAACGCTTTGTGAATGGATATATGACACCCCGCCGTCCGGCAGTAATTCCATGTTTTGGAACGGGAAACAAGTATATTCTAAAAAATATGCCGGGCTCCATCCTGAATCGAAAATAGATCCTGCGAGATATATTGAGAATTCAGAGGTAAAAGCAAAGAAGTTCGCAGATAAATATTTCCAGCCATCACCCAGGACAGGTATTGGCGCCCTGTCGCCGTATTATAAGTTTTTCAGTGAAAAAGGATATGATGTCATTGGCTCATCTGCCGCCAGATGCGGGCAGTGCTGCTATAAATTTGGCCAGACGAACCTGAGGGACAGATTTTATAACATGATGAACTGGGCGAGGTTTGTGAAGGAAAACAATGGCAATGGCGTAATCATCACATCCTGGGGCAGAAGCAGCGGAAGAACGCCTCCCTACGCCCCGGTTGAATCAGGTTTCGACGCATTGGCGGCAGGTGCGATATCAGCATGGAACAGCAGGATTGAATTGGACGATTTCATAAAAATCGCTTCCGCCCTCATCTACAAGTGCAAATCCCCGGCGCTTGTGAAAAACGTTTATGACACCTTGGGAATAGACAATAAGAAAGCTTTGCAGCATATAATTAAATTACAGGAAAACTCATCGCAGATCGGCGAATATCTGAAATTATACAAATCCTGGAGTGAATTCGATGAGTTCAGGGAACTGATGTCCAGACATCTGCTTGGATTGGAATCCTCTCTTTCGTCTGTCCTTCATAATCGTGTCCCGCATTCAGGATTCAGGAGCATCCAGTCGCTGCATGACGAGATAAAAATATTACATGGGAACATCTCCTCATGGAGAAACAGGCTTAAATCCGAAATGTCGCCATATTTCAACCAGAAAGATCTGAACGAGTATGCAGACGCTAGAACTTTTGATCTGGTTTTCCGGCTTTCCAACATAAATAAGGAGCTGAAATTGACAAATGAAAACACTTAGGTTAAAAAAACAAATCAACAAAGTTATCTACAAGAAGGATGACCGTTTTGCGGCGTGGCCGTTCAATTGTGGCGTCTTCAAGTACAAGGGGGATGAAATAGTTGTAGGTTTCCATGATAAATACTGCCCCTATGAACAGGCGTATCAGCTGGCCCATGAGTATTATTATCCTGGAAAGGAGGCTCCCATCGTCCATGCCCGTTCCTATGATGGAGGGATGACATGGAAAGAAAAAGATATGAGAAAGCTGACGGAAGTGGATGGTTTTGCCCATCGCGCGAAATTCGAAAATGAGAAAATAGGTTCATTGGAAAAAGCAATGGATTTCAAAAACCCCGATCTCATGATATTCCAGAGCGTATCGGGATGGTGTACCGATGCTCCCATACCATATATGATGCTGTCTGAAGATAAAGGCAAAAGCTTCAAAGGACCATTAAGGCTGCCATGGGCTCGTTTTGAATATACGTGGGGAAGGCCTGATTATGTCATAAGAGAGGATGGGGCGTGCGTACTGTTTACATGTGTAGGGGTGGATACGGAAAAAAAAGCAAGAGGAGCCACGCTCATTTCTAAAAATGGCGGAATTTCATGGACATTCCATTCCCTGATAACGCCGGAAAATCCATGCTGCTATCAAATAATGCCATCAGGAGTACTGCTTCCTTCAGGAGAAATAGTTGTAGCTTTAAGAGTTGAAATCAATCCTCCGACAAGCTGGTCCGAATGCTATTCGTCCATGGATGGTGGAAGGACTTGGAAGTTCATATCGCGGATAAATGACATGGGATCGCCATGCCATCTTCTTCTTCTGGATGATAAACGCATATTGGCGACATACGGATACAGGCATTTCCCGTTTGGAATCAGAGCGTCTATAAGTGAAGACAATGGCCGCACCTGGGGCGATGAAATAATCCTGCGTGATGATGGTGGCAGCAATGATCTAGGATATCCTAAATCGGTGCAACTGGATAACGGTGAAATTTTCACGGCGTATTATTTCAACGACAAGAAAGATAAAATCCAGATTAATGGTGGTGTCAGATACATTGCAGGCACCAGATGGAATCTTGATACGATTTGCTGAAAACAATAAATTAAGAGACTAAAATAATGAAAAATAATAAGAGTGTCTTGAAGGGCATAATCCCGCCGATAGTGACGCCGCTTATTGACAGGGATACCATTGACTTGAAAGGACTTGAGCGGCTGATAGAGCATATGCTGAAAGCCGGGGTTCATGGAATTTTCGTCCTGGGAAGCACAGGTGAGGCACCAAGCCTCAGCTATAAAGTCCGCAGTCAGATGATAAAGAATACCTGTCGAATAGTTGATGGCCGGGTTCCTGTTCTTACCGGAATAACGGATACGGCGTTTGCCGAGTCTATAAACATCTGCAAGATTGCCGCAGATTCCGGTTCTTTGGCGGCTGTATTGGCTCCGCCTTATTATTTCCCTGCTGGACAGGACGAACTGATGGAATACCTAGAACACATAATACCCGAACTGCCCCTGCCGGTCTATCTGTACAATATGCCGGGATACACAAAACTTTATTTTGAGCCGACGACCGTCAAGCGGGCATATGACAACCTTGGAATAAAAGGTTTGAAGGACAGCTCGGGCAACATGATTTACTTCCATAAGATAAAAAATATCTTCAGGGGGGCAAAGGATTTTTCCCTCTTCATAGGCCCGGAGGAATTGCTGGCGGAATCTTTGATGTTTGGCGCTGATGGAGGGGTCTGCGGGGGAGCCAATTTTTATCCCAGCCTATATGTCGGCCTCTACAATGCCTGCAAGTCCAAGGATATGGCAAGGATACAGGAATTGCATGCAGAAGTGATGGCCGTCCATTCCACAATCTACAGCGTAGGGAAATTCGGTTCCAGCTTCCTGAAAGGTGTCAAGTGCTCATTGTCATGTATGGGGATATGCAATGATTTCCTTGCCGAACCATTCCATGCTTTCAAGGAAAAGGAACGTGACAGGATAAAACTACATCTGAAAGAGCTGGGATTATTATAAAAACATAAGAGGTAAAGGGAAATGAATGTATTCATAATGGCGGACATGGAAGGCATAAGCGGAATTTGCAGACGCTCCCAGGTCATGCCTAACGGCGAAAATTACGCGGAAGGGCGCAAATATATGACATGGGATATAAATGCCTGTGTCCAGGGATGCATTGAGGGGGGTGCTAAAAGAATCGTGGTGAGGGATGGGCATTGCACCGGATATAATGTCCTTTGGGACGAACTCGACGAAAATGCGGAGTATATAATCGGGAATACTCCAGAGGAAAGATTTGGGAAACCCGATGAGTTTGACGCTGCAATTCTTCTAGGATATCACGCCATGGCCGGCACTCGCAGGGCGACATTGGAACACTCCTACAGTTCTTCAGAGTGGCAGAACTTATGGATGAACGGCAAAAAGGTGGGTGAATTCGCGATAGACTCAGCCATTTTCGGAGAGCATGGTCTGCCCGTGATAATGACAAGCGGAGACGATAAGCTTTGCAAAGAAGCAAAGGCATTGATAAAAAATATCGTTGCCATCCAAGTGAAAGAAGGTCTCCACTGCGAAGGAGCCAAGCTCCTTCCGATAAAAACTGCACATAGGAAAATTCGGGAAGGCGCAGCAGCAGCAGTAAGGAGTTATAAAAATGTTAAACCATTGAAAGTGCAATATCCTGTGAAATTGCGGCTGGAACTTGTTTCAAGGCAGGACATACCATTTCATAATCCTTTCGCAAAAATAGTTGATGGAAGGACCTATGAGATTAAGGCAGATTCCATAGAAACCGCATTCACAAGGCTCTTGATAAAATGAGCTGATTTCAAACTAAGGCAACGACTTATTGCGGAGATAAGTCATGTTGGAGTTCACAACTTTAGTGTGTCTTGGTATTCAATAAGTTAAGCACGCTGAAGCCGTGAACTCCAACTTAAGAAATCAGCTCAATAGAGGCAATTTTTAAATTGCCTCAAAATAAAAGGACGATGATAATGGATAACGACTCGCTTAAACCAGTCAAAATAAACTATGTTCCGTCTGAAAAACATCTTACTGGAGGCAGGCAGTTCCAGGGCATTCCTGGAATTGAATCCACCAGTTCAGGCAGGTTATGGGCTACCTGGTATTCCGGAGGGGTGAATGAGGGACCGAATAATTTTTCATTGCTGGTTACCAGCAATGACAAGGGGCGGACATGGACTGAACCAGTTGCAGTAATAGATCCTCCCGGCAACGTAAGGTCCTATGATCCGGTGTGAGTGTCGATCAGGTGGTTCACAGCAGCTGCCGCATGACCCCGACATGTTGTGCGATGGGACAGGCAGCTGGGGCGGTGCGGAACGGGATCAATCGGTTGACACTCCGCAACGAAGGGAAGGAAATTGTTATTCATGGCATTGAAGTACATGTGTTCTGATTTTGAAATTAACTAGATCTTAGAGGAAATTGTATTTTTATGTAGGTCAGACATTCTTGTCTGACATTTCGCAGGCAGGAATGCCTACGTTACGTTTATGCAAAGGAATTTCAAAGTTAAGGAGAAATACAGGTTTGTAGTAGGCGAATTGATACGCCGTTATTACAAAGACGCGCAATAAATTGCGCTACTACAAACAGTATCTAAGGATTTTCCTAAAACTTAAAACGGACTTGCGGCCTTTGGCCGCATAATCCATATAATAAACAGGAGGATTGGAGATGAAGAAACGCGTTGTTTTGATTGGCACTGGCGGACGCGCCAACGGATATACCTTATATGGGGCCAAAGATCAGATGGATCTGGTCGGAGTGGCGGATCCGAATGCGGGAAACAGAAAGATGTTCATGGGCTTGAACGACATGGTAGGACTGATCCCGGAGTATGACGATTGGCGCGAGATGCTGGATAAGTCCGGGCATCTGGACGGCATGATTATAACCACGCCCAACCATCTGCATCTCGAACCGGCGGTGGAGGGCATGAAGAGGGGCATGGTAGTGGTCCTGGAAAAACCCATCGCAGAATGTCCTGACAGCTGCCGCCAACTTCTGGAGGCTAAACGCAAGTATAATGCGCGCCTCCTGATCGGCTTCAACATGCGCTCATCTCCTTTTTACTGCAAAGCCCGACAATGGATCAGCGAAGGACGCATAGGCGATGTGGTCAGCATCCAGGCGGATGAATTGCCCCATGTCCTGACAACCTCGGTCATGTTCCGGAGCGACTGGCGCAGATGGAAGAAAACCAGCGGCGGTTCGTTCCTGGAGAAATGCTGCCATGACATGGACATGCTGACCTGGATGTCTGGCGGCCGTCCGATGCGCCTGAATTCCTTTGGAGGGATCAAGAATTTTGTTCCAAATCCGAAACTGCCCCAGAGGTGCGCCGACTGCGCCATCCAGGCGGAATGCGCGTACTACCTGCCGCCTGCCAAATACGAACATCCCGACATGGTACACAAGGCCAATGACGGATTGCTCTATAAGTTCACCCGCGATAACAGCGCTTGCATCTACAATAATGGGCATGACACGTACGATCATCAGAGTGTCCAGATAGAATATGACAATGGGGTCATTGCCAGTCTCACTGTGGATTTTGCCGTTGTAGGTAAGCTCTGTGGCCGCAATTTGAAAATTGTCGGCAAGAAAGGTGTGATCTGGGGCAAGGTCGAGGATTCAGCTATTTATGTCCAGAACAAGCTCACGGACGCGGTGGAGGAGTTCAAGATCACGGACGATGGATCTGGACATGGCGGAAGCAACCGGATCCATGCTGATACGTTCATACGCATGATGGAAGAGCCGGAATTCCATGGGACCGCCTCGCTGGAGGCGGGCTACCTCAGCGCCATGCTCTGCTTTGCCGCCGATCGTTCAGTTGAGGAAAAACAGCAGATAGATGTGTCCGACATCATGCCTCAGGCCGGTCTGAAACTGGGGTTTCAGGTGGACTAACGAATATCTTCGTAGCCGACTTCAGAAAAATATGTTTTAAATGAAATGGAAATAGGAGTTATGAATATCGGGATATCAGAAAAAAATAACGCCGCTTCGCTACGGAATCATAGGTTGTGGTGACATGGCGGGCACCCACGTCAGGAATATTGCGCAACGGCCTGATCTGTTCCAAGTGGTGGCAATGTGCGATATTAACGATGAACGGATGAGCACGGTCCAAGGCAAGCTGGCACAGTCGTCCCCGGCACCCCGGCGTTATTCCGATTATCGGGAGCTTCTGTACGACAAGGAAGTTGAGGCCGTCATTGTATCCACACCAAACACACTCCACACCGAACCGGTGATTGCCGCCATGGAATCCGGACGGGCTGTCCTATGCGAAAAGCCTTTCGCCACCACTCTCGCCGAGTGCGACCGGATGATTGCCGCACGGGATCGGACAGGGCACATTCATTGATCAGCTCATAATGGAGAAAATAGTAAACGAATCCCAGTCCGAGGATTCGACGGAATTCAGGAACATGGTCCGACTAAGGCACAGCAACAACGCCGACGTGCGTGCGGCCATGGAACTGATCGACAGGTTTTCGCAACTGCCTGCAAAGCCTAACCCCGGTATAAAGATAAATGTCGCGGCAGTACAACAGTTCAAGAGCGAAAAACAGGTCATCCAGGGTGAGCTCAACCAGAAAAAACAGGAGGACTGATGTTCTTGGCAAGGTATTGCAAATTTGTGAACGTGAAAAAATATGGGCCGTATAATTCTATCAGGCAATCCTTAGGCTATGGACGGTCTCGCCGGACATACTATACTCCCGCGGCTGCGGCAGTGCGGGCTTCTTTTCTAGGGGAAGCGGACATGAGGATCATCGGATCAGCAGAACGATTGCTCAAAGTTGAGGTCGATGCTTTGCGACGTCTGAAGTCATGCAACGCCAGGCGCATTCCGGCGTCATTCGAATCCTGCTTCGCCGAAGCCCTGAACGCCAACATCTTAACCAGTCTATGTAATATTTAGATTGCACCACTGTAAGCATGTGCTATATTCCTTGCCATGAACACTTCCAGGACCGACAGGGACTACAAGAGTCAACGTACCGAACTTCGCAGGATTCTAAAAGACGAGTCCACATCCATCCACGACTACAGGCGTCTGATCTGCGTCCAGAGCATGTTCACCACAAAGGATGTCAAACGCATGTCCGCCAAGCAAATCGCATATCTTATCATGATGAAGCCACAGTCGGTCCGCAACATCCAGCATATATACAAGAAGAAAGGTTTGAAGTCCATAATTAACCGTGACGGACGCGGCGGTAGGCGCAGGAGCAATCTCAGTTTCAGGCGCGAGCAGACACTGCTTCGAAACTCATGTACCTTCGACAAGCCATATGGCCGGCACGTGATCATGGTTAACAGGTTAAAGACCCATTATCGGAAGACCGCCAGGACATATCCACTGAACAGCACGGTTTACCGGCTTATGGAACGGCATGGCTGCCATCGGATATCCTGTGGAATCTACTCAACACCTTCAATATGATCATCATCCAGCTTCCCGGAGTCAACCTGTAATTTCCGGGAGTCCCGGAAAATGACGCAGTCATAAAGTATATAAAATAATGACGCTGACAACCGAATTCAGGGTGTGGGTATAACTGTGGCAATAGGTTTTATCTTCATATGCCGCATGCCGACCTGGCTGCTAGCATTCCTAGTGCTGGCTTTCATCCATACGGGAAATGGCAAGGAGGGGCTCGTTATAAAAGGCATGCGCCTTTTTTAGCTATGAGAGGGGTAAGCATATGATGCATCCATCATGGCAATTTCTGCAACTGCTCCAACTGTATATAATAAGAGCATCATATTGCAATTCAAATATTTGCCTGGACTGGCACTTCCTCCTATAGAAGCTTTCTCCTTTGTAGTAGCCCATGAACTGGTTCATGTCTTTGATTACTTAATGTGGATTGTCCCTGCCTTTATTGATTGGAAAATGTTCTGGATGGTTAATCTTAAGAATGGAAGCAATGCGGATTTGTTATTGTCAATGCTGGACGCCAAATCAAACTTTATTGACAGATATTACACGAAGAATGAAATGTTGATGGTCAAGGAGTTTTGGCCGTCACAAGCCCGAAAATGGTTTAAGGCCGCAAGAGGGTTTGCAAATTAAGGTGAACTGCAAGCACCTGCTTCGCACTGAGTTATTGATCAGGCACCATGATCCATTCCAGAGTGAGGCGCCCTAGACAATGTCAATCCTTTCGGAAATCACTACTTTTGTCATATTCCTTTTTATAAGTATATTATAGAATTCTTATGATTTGTTTTGGTACATACAAACATTTTCAAGAGAAGGAACTGTAAATGAGCTCACTCAAGATCGTAAAACTCGGTAACTCAGAATCGTCATTGGATACACAGCGTAAGACTCGGTTTTGCAATCTAGCTAGCGAAACAGACAGAGGATGCGCATGAATAAACTTTTGGAGATAATTCCATCGGACGCTATTTCTGCAGATTTCATATACGCCTCGCATGGGGAAGGGACTATGAACGGATGGCTCCATGCCAAGACCGTTCCATATTGCATTGCCGTAATTCCGGTTATCGGCAGATACGAAGTCGTTACTCCGGACGCCTCCGTGAGGATTGATTCGGGGGAGGTATTGCTTACGCCATCTAATCTCCCTCTAAAATTCATACATAACGGCGATCCTGAAAGAAAGTTCATGATGAAGACGAAGTGGGTTCACTTTCATTTCAGTGTTTTCGGCGCGATTGATTTTACGTCCATGCTTGATATGCCGTTGAGGCTGGATATTGCGAAAGCCGCGAAATTCGGGGAAGTGATTGATGAATTTCTGCTCTTGCAGGAATCCGAACCAAGTATCGCAGGACTGGCCAAGCGAAGCGAACTCGGGTTCAGGCTTCTCAGTCTTGTCTGTTCGGTGTCGAAGCCTAAGGGGGGATATCTCGGTTTTCTAGAGAGTTCGCAGAGGTTGAAACCGGTTCTTAGGCATATGAAAGGAAATCTGAGCTTGAAAACCGATGTTTCCAAACTTGCGAAACTCGCAAACCTTTCCCCATCGCGTTTCCATACGGTATTCAGGGAAACCATAGGGGCCGGGCCTATGGAATATCATAAGAAATTACGTTTGAACGCTGCCTTCAGACTTGTCATGATGACAGATGAAAAATTAAAGTCCATCGCGGAGAAAACCGGATTCTGCAACGAATTCCACTTCAGCCGGGACTTCAAAAGGAGTAATGGAAAGAGCCCGAGGGAATACAGGAAAAGGGAATCAAGGAATCTGGCTTAATATCCCAAAAGGCTTATTCTTTGTTTTCAGGGGCTGCGATGATGGCTTTGATTCCGATCTTGTCGAGTTCCCGCAGCGTTTTTTTATCCAGGCTGTCGGTTATGATTACGCTTATCTGGCTGGGCGAGGCAAAACTTGCAAACGAAACTTTGCCGATTTTCTGACTGCCGCAGAGCAGGATTACAGTGTTGGCCATTTCCACCATGTTCTTCTTTGTTTCGGCGTGCATAAGATCCGGTGTGGAAGCCCCCATGTCTATTGAAAAGCTGTTTGTGGCCATAAAGGCCTTGTCGACGGAAATTCTTGAACGGAGTTCGGAATGCGGACCCACCATGCAGTGAAATCCCTTCCGCAACAGGCCGCCCAGGACAAATACGTTGCAGGAATCGTATTCCTCCAGGAGTCTTGAAATGTCGAGGTCGTTCGTGACAACAGTTATGTTTTTTTTCTGCTGGAGAAGCTTTGCGAGTTCGAAAGTCGTAGTGCCCGTATCCAATATTATCGTGTCGCCGTCTTCAATGAGGTCGAGGGCCGCCTTGGCTATGCGCTGTTTTTCAGCCAGGTTGCTGATTTTTTTCTGGATGGCGTTGGGCTCGAATCCGGTTTTCGTCTTTGGAATCGCCCCACCGTGGGTGCGTGCGAGCAGACCCGAAGCTTCCATATCGCGCAGATATGTTCTTATGCTAGGGCGTGAGACAGCAAAAAGTTTTGCTAGGCCGTTGACGGAAACCTTGTGGTTCGTCCTTAACAGCTCAAGTATCTTTATCTTTCTCTCTTCGGCATACAGATGTGTTTCTTTTGCTTTCATTTTACATACCATAAGCATCGTTAGCGGATAATCAATAAAATAATTGAAATTGCCTTGAATTGTTTTCGATGCAGAATATAATTAAGAAAGCAAACGATATAATACGAAAGCAATAAAAACAATATGTCGCAAAGAATAAGAATTGGAATAGCCGGTTGCGGAAGGGCCGGAATGATACACGCAAGAAATTTCGCCTTCCGAATCAAGGAGGCCTCAGTTTCGGCGCTGATAGATCCTTTTTCCGGGAATCTTGAAGAGGCGAAAAAAGAGCTGGGGGAAATAGCGTGTTTTGAAGACTGCCGCAAGGCGTTTGAGACCGTGGGGCTTGATGCGGTCCTGATAGCTTCTCCGACATCCTGCCACCGCGAGACATGCATGGCTGCGGCTGAAAAAGGAATCAATGTGTTCTGTGAAAAGCCGATGGCGATGAATGCTGGAGAATGTGCAGACATGCTTGCCGCCGTCAGTAAGGCCGGTGTCATTATGCAGATCGGCTTCATGCGCAGGTTTGACAGCGCATTTATCGCCGCAAAGGAGAAAATAGACAGCGGGCATATTGGAAAAGTGGTGCTGGTCAGATCTGTCACCTACGGGCCGAGTATTCCCAAACCATGGATGTACGACCTTAAGAAAAGCAACGGCCCGCTCGCAGAAGTCAGCAGTCACGACATAGACACGCTCAGATGGTTCTCCGGAAGCGAAATGCAGGAGGTCTACGCGATCGCCGGAAACTACCGCTGTCCGGATGCCGCCGAAAAATTCCCCGATTTCTACGACAATGTCACGCTGACTGCGAAGTTCGCAAATGGTTCCCAGGGCATCGTCAATGGAGCGCAGGGAGTCGGATACGGGTACGATTCAAGATGTGAAATACTCGGCACTGAAGGAGTCATATTTGTCGGCGCATTGGACAAATGCGCAATCACGACCTGCAACAGGAACGGGATGCTGAAGCCGATTGTCTCTGGCTGGCAGGATTTGTTTCTGGATGCGTATCTAGCGGAGGACAGGGATTTTGTCTCCTGCATAATAGAGGGGCGTGAACCGCGCGTGACTGGAGTCGACGGTATGGCCGCAGTGAGGGTGGTGAACGCCGGAAATCTTTCGATCAAGTCCGGAAAACCGGTATCCATAAAATGAAAGAGGAAATATGATTGCCGCAACATATTGCAAGAATGAAGGTTTCAGGATTGAAGACATTCCTGTCCCGGAATGCGGAAGCGAAGAGATTCTGCTCCGCGTCAAGGCGGCTTCAATCTGCGGAACGGACGTGAAAATAATCAGGAACGGACACCGTAAACTGAAGGAGGGGCAGAAGATTGTCCTGGGACACGAGTTCGTTGGCGTGATAGTCAAGACTGGCACAAACGTATCCGGGTATTCCGAGGGACAACGCGTTGGGCTTGCGCCCAATGCAGGCTGCGGGCTATGTCGGGCATGTATCAACGGCATGTCCAACTACTGTCCGGAATACACGGCGTTCGGCATAGACATGGACGGAGGGCACGCGGAATATGTCAGGATCCCTGCAAAGTTCATCCGGCAGGGTAATGTGAACATACTGCCTGAAACACTTTCAGACCTGGTTGGGAGTGTGCTCGAGCCTTTTTCGTGCGTGGTCAACGGGGCGAGAAAGTCACAGATTGTCCTGGGCGACACGGTCATAATCTTTGGCGCCGGCCCTATCGGCATGATGCATCTCATGCTGGTAAACCTGCTGGGAGCGGCGAAGATAATAATGGTGGACATAAACGCGGAAAGGCTTCAGAAAGCCCTGGACGCAGGCGCGGGTCATGCCATAGATTCAACCAAGGAAGATGTGAAAAAATCAATAATGGCATTGACTTCCGGCAGAGGAGCCGATGTCATAATCACCGCATGTCCGATAAGGGAAGTCCAGGAAATGGCCACCGACCTTCTCGCGCCTTTCGGGAGGCTCAGCATATTCGGAGGACTGCCCGCAGGTTCGTCGAAGATACAGTTCGACTCGAACGCGGTTCATTACAGGAACCTCGTCGTAACCGGGACGACCGGAGGCTCCGTCGACGACTACCGCCGCGGAATGCAGCTCGCAGTGAACGGGAAAGTTGATCTGGCCTCCATCGTGTCGGACTCTTTTCCGATGGGGGAAATGGAGGCGGCATATCTCAAGGCGCAGGACGCGCCCTCGGGAAAAGTCGTCATCCTGAACAAATGATTTGGCGCATGGAAAATTATTTTTGAAATCCACGGGCGGTTCGCCTGTGCCACTTTAAGGAGACGCATGATGAACAAGGTTGGAATCTACTACGCGTACTGGACGAGGGACTGGGATGCCGATTTTGTCCCGTTCGTGTCAAAGGTGAAGAAGCTGGGCTTCGACATTCTCGAAGTCAATTCGGGCACAGTCACGAACATGCCGCTCAAGGAGCGCGACCGCCTGAAAAAGGTGGCGCTCCGCGAGGAAATCGAACTTACGTTCTGCATCGGGCTGACTGCGGAATACGACATCGCATCGGAAAATTCCGAGACCAGGAAAAACGGGATCGCCTTCCTGAAACGCCAGGCGGAAATGCTGAAGTACATGGAGGCCAGGCAGCTCGGAGGAATAATCTACAGTTCATGGCCCGGCTCCCTGCCGGCAGGCGTAACCGACAAGAGGCCCTACGTTGAAAGAAGCATAGCAAGCATGAAGGAAGTGGCGAAGACGGTCGAGGACTGCGGCGTCTACTTCAACATGGAGGTGGTCAACCGTTTCGAGCAGTATCTTCTGAATACTGCCAAAGAGGCCGTGGCCTATGTGAAGGCCGTTGGAAGCCCCAACTGCAAAATACTCCTCGACGCCTTCCACATGAACATCGAGGAGGACAGCTTCTCCGGAGCCATCAGGACCGCCGGCAAATTCCTGGGCCACGTGCATATCGGAGAGACAAACCGCCGTGCTCCGGGAGCCGGCAAAATGGCCTGGGATGAAATCTTCGGGACGCTGAGGGAAATCGGATACGGCGGTGCCGTCGTCATGGAGCCGTTCCTCATCCCCGGCGGAGAGGTCGGGCGCGACATAAAGATTTTCAGGGACCTCGAAGTCGATGACATGGACAGGGAGGCGAAACGCGCACTGGATTTTGTAAGAGGCAAGTTAAAATAGTATTTGAACATAAACTGCTAAATATAAAGGATTGCATGTATGCCTAAAGGATTGCTCGAAATCAAGATATGGTTCAGAAAGGTTCAACAGTGACCCCGGAATGGCCGATCGCATTTACAAGACTGGAATGCTCGGCAGAACACTTCCTTTCGAATTTCCCCTGCAACCACATCCACGGCTACTACGGAAACTGGGAAAGGGATCTTCTGCATGTCTCCGATATTCTTGGCATAGAGGTGAATGTGTTCAGGGAAAGGATTTGACCTGTGGCAAAAACACTTGAATTGATTTTGGGAATAGATGTGGGCACCGGCGGCGTGAAGGCTGTGCTTTTTGATCTGAATGGAACCTGCGTCTCGTCATCGTTCAGGAAATCGGAACTTAAGAGATCCGGTGCGGGTGTTGTCGAGGAGGATCCTGAATTCCAGCTTTCAAACGTGTGTGCGGCAATCTCGGAATGCATGAGGAAATCCCGTAGGTCGCAGGCTGGTGTTGGAGCGATCGGCATTGACGGCCAGATGGCGGGAATAATCGGAATCGGCAGGGATGGGAAATGTGTTACGCCCTATGATTCGTGGCTTGACACCCGCTGCACTCCCTTCAGTACGAAAATGAGCAGGGCTGCCGGAGAGGAAATCCTTGTTAAAACCGGATGCGCCCCGGCCGTGAACCATGGCCCGAAAATCCTCTGGTGGATGAAGGAGAAGCCGGAAGTTTTCAGGAAAATCTGTTCATTTGTCCAGCCCGGCGGATATGCCGCAATGAGACTTTGCGGAATGAAGGCGTCGGAGGCGTTCGTAGACACGACATATCTGCATTTCAGCGGTTTCGCAGATAATTTGAAATCCCGCTGGGACAATGATCTCTGCAGAAGATTCGGACTCGACGCCGGACTGCTGCCCAGGATCGTAAAACCGCAGGAGATTATCGGAGAGCTGACTCCCCAAATGGCGAAAAGATGCGGTCTCCGCGCAGGCATACCTATTGTTGCAGGTTGTGGAGATACGGCTGCAAGCTTCCTTTCCTGCGGGGCCGTACAGGAGGGGATATGCGTGGATGTCGCAGGAACCGCCTCTGTTTTTGCGGTGACTACGAAGACATTCAGGCCGGATACTGTCAGCCGCATGCTTGCCTGCGGTCGGGCTGTGTCTCCGGGGCTCTGGCATTCATACGCCTATATAAATGGCGGCGGCATGAATCTCGAATGGTTCAGGGATATTGTCTCCCAAAATCACAAGTCTCTCAAAGGAGCGGGTGGCTTCGACCGCCTGGCAAGGCTGGTTGCTGAAATAAAGCCCGACACCGGGCTTCCTATTTTCATGCCCCATCTCGGAGGTCG
Organism: uncultured Victivallis sp.; assembly: GCA_964540865.1. Classification (GTDB taxonomy): domain Bacteria; phylum Verrucomicrobiota; class Lentisphaeria; order Victivallales; family GWF2-50-93; genus GWF2-50-93. The sequence goes on along the minus strand of CAZION010000015.1, from coordinate 36,682 downwards.
CGTTTCACCTGCGGAGCCCGACATGCGCGGCGCATTCCTGAATCTTTCCTGGAACCACGGGACTCCCCATCTTTTCAGAGCCGTCCTGGAGGCGGTTCCTCTCGAATATAAAATCTACGCCAGGGCGACAGAATCCCTCCTGCCCAGGCTTAAACTTTGCGAACTTCGCGTTACAGGCGGCGGGGAGAAGAGCGACATCTGGAATCAGATGAAGGCCGACATTCTGGGCATTCCGGTCAGACGGATTGCACAGGGGCACGGAGCACCGCTTGGAGCCGCAATCCTGGCGGCATGGGGCGCTGGGCTTGTCAAAAGTCCTGCCGATGCAGCTTCAAGATGGATAAAACTTTCCGGCAGGTTTGAACCGGACCGGTCGCTTTCGAAGCTTTATCTGGAGAGACTCGGGCAATATGAAAAATCACTGAACCTTATAAAGGATAAACTATGAGCGATTTAGTTCCGGCGGAAAAACCGACAATGTATTTCATCGGCGTCACCACTTCCAAATCTTCCATCATGAAGGTGTTTCCCGAATGGGCGAAGTTCCTGAAGCTTGGAGACTGCCCCATCAGGGGAATTGACTGCAAGTGGCACGACGAACCCGAAGTCTACAGGCGCGTTGTCAAATTCATCAAAAACGATCCCCTCTCGCTCGGCGGGCTCGTGACCACACACAAACTCGACCTTCTCAAGGCATGCCGCGACATGTTCGAGGAACTCGATCCGTACGCGGAAACTTTAAACGAGATAAGCAGTATCTCGAAAAGGGACGGCAAGCTTGTCGGACATGCGAAGGATCCTATCACGAGCGGTCTTTCGCTCAAGGCTTTTGTTCCGGACGGATACTGGAGAAATACCGGAGCCGATCTTTGCCTGCTCGGAGCGGGAGGTTCCTCCCTGGCGCTTACGATGTACCTTATGAAGGACGCTCCCGAATCCGAACGGCCGTCGAGGATTCTTGTGACAAACCGCAGCACTCCGCGCCTCGAGGAGATGAAACACATCCACGAAAAGATCAATCCAGGGATAAGGATGGAATATTTCCACGCTCCTAAACCTGAAGACAACGACAAGGTCGTGAACAGTCTCAGACCAAGTTCCATTGTCGCCAACGCGACAGGGCTCGGGAAGGACGCTCCCGGCTCCCCCATCACCGGCGGCGCGGTTTTCCCGGAGAACGGAATGGCATGGGACTTCAATTACCGTGGAGACCTTGTGTTTCTGGAGCAGGCCGGGTCTCAGAAAAAATCTAGGAACCTCAAGATCGAGGACGGCTGGATTTATTTCATACACGGCTGGACGAGGGTGATCGCCGAGGTCTTCCATGTAGACATTCCCACCAAAGGACCTGTCTTTGATAAACTTAGCGACATTGCCGCCGCAACCCGGAAATAAAGCATAAACTGATTGGAAAATTTCCAGCTATGAAAAGTAAAACCTTACATGTTGATAGAAAAGCGCTGACAAGTTTCTGCAACAGCGTCTTTCTGAAAACAGGTCTGAATAAAGACGACTCCAGACAGGCTGCGGAAGTGCTTGTCGCGGCTGATGCCCGCGGAATTCCTTCGCACGGGATCGGTCGCCTCTGGAGATATGTGAACGGGCTTCAGACCGGCCTTATGCGGCCGGATGCCAGGATTAAGACTGTTTTTGAAACGCCGATGTCCATCGTAGTTGATGCCGATGGCGGCATGGGCGCGCCGGTAAGCGTCAAGACGATGAAGACAGTCATTGAAAAAGCTGAGAAAGCCGGTGCGGCGTTCGGCTGTGTTAAAAACTCCAACCATTTCGGCATCGCAGGATATTATGCGATGATGGCGCTTGAGAAAAACATGATCGGAATAGCCATGACAAATACTGCAGCGCTTGGTGTGCCGACTTTCGGACGCCAGGTCATGTTCGGGACAAACCCACTGGCTTTTGCGGCTCCGGCAAAAAAAGAAAAGGGTTTTGTTCTGGACATGTCAACCACCGTAGTGACCCGCGGGAAAATAGAGGTTTACGAACGGGAGAAAAAAACTCTTCCGTTTGGATGGGCGGTTGACAAGACCGGACTGCCTGCGCAGGATGCGGGCAAAATCCTCCTGGACATGTTCCACCGCCATGGGGGCGGAATTCTCCCGTTGGGCGGGATAGGCGAAGAATTTGGGGGGCATAAAGGATACGGGCTGGCGGTCATGGTGGACATACTTTGCGCGGTGCTGGGCGGATCCCCCAACGGCACGGACATCTGCGACACTGAAACTTCGTCCGCCCGGGTGAGCCATTTCTTCGGGGCGATAAAAATAGCGGCGTTCAGGGATCCGACCTCTTTCAGGAAAGATATGGATCTCATGCTGGAAAAACTCAGGGAATGTCCTGCTGCGAAAGGCGCAGAAAGGGTGTATTTCGCCGGTCAGAAGGAATTTGAGGAGGAAGACAAGTCCGGAAAAAAAGGAGTTCCCCTCACGAAAATATCTTATGATTCCATCAGTGAAATAGGACTGAAATTAGGGCTGAAACCGCCGACTGTAATACGTAATAAAGGATGAGGCATGAAAAACAGTATTTTATCTCTCATAACTTTTGAAAAGGAGAACAATATGTCTGCCGAGAATATCATGATGCCGTTCAGTGTTGAAGTTGATCTTGAAAAGGGATGTTTGATCAAGCCGGAAAGACAGCTCGTAAGAAAGGCCTCAGACATGAAGGGGCATTACAAGGACGGAGCTGCCCTTGACAGGCTGATTTCGGACGGGAATACCGTTCACTACGAAGTCCAGGAAACTCCTGTCCCCGAAAAATACGGTCAGCTGATGTACTGCATCAGCATCCTCAAGCCGGGGATTGTCGGCGATGAATGCTTCATGACCAAGGGGCATTATCATACGATTCCGGAAACTGCGGAGATATATCTATGCCTCAAGGGTGAAGGATTCATGATGATGAAGACCGGCGATGGCAAATGCTCTTATGAAAAAATGTCGCGGGGGCGGATGGTGTATGTTCCACCATACTGGGCGCACCGTTCGATCAATACCGGAAAGGATGAACTAGTCTCTTTCTGTGTTTATCCAGGCGATGCCGGCCACAACTATGGTGACATCGAAAAGCAGGGATTTCCCAAAAGGGTGTTTCTGCGGAATGGAAAAGTTGTAATTGAATAATGCAGGAGGCTTGAAATGGGCGGTAAAATACTTGTTACTCCGAGATCTGTGACGAAAAACGGTCATCCGAGTCTGGAAAAACTGCGGGCCGCCGGCTACGAGGTCATGTTCTGCACTCCAGGGTGTCAGCCCGATGAAAACGAGCTGAAACAGCTTCTGCCGGACTGTGTCGGATATCTTGCCGGCGTTGAAAATGTCACGGCGTCTGTTTTGGAATCGGCACCTTCGGTGAAAGTCATAAGCCGCAACGGAACGGGTGTGAATAACATTGATTTGGAGGCGGCGAAAAGTTTCGGCACAAAAGTATGTCGGGCGGACGGCGCAAACGCCAGGGGCGTTGCGGAACTGACAATGGCCCTGATTCTTTCCCTTGTCCGTTCCATCCCGTCCAGCGATGAGGCGATTAAAAGCGGAAAATGGGATCGCAAGAACGGGATTGAACTTGAAAACCGGACGCTTGGACTCATAGGTTTTGGTAAAATAGGAAAGCTTGTATCAGGTTTTGCGACCGCATTCGGCATGAAGATTACAATATATGATCCCTATCTCCCGGCATCTTTCTGTCCTCCCGACGGAGTCAGCGTTTTATCTTTTAACGAAGTTCTGGGAACCTCTGACATTTTAAGCCTTCACTGCCCTCCTGCCGGAAAACCGGTGATTGGAAAAGCGGAAATCGAAATTATGAAAAAGGGCGCATACCTGATAAATACGGCAAGGGCGGAACTTATAGACGAGACGGCTGTTATGGATGCGATTGATTCAGGCAGGCTTTCAGGCTACGCCACCGATGTTTTTCCGTCAGAGCCTCCTAAAGATTTAACGCTTGCCAGACACAGTTGCGTCATTGGAACACCCCACATCGGCGGACTCACAGCCGAAAGCGTTGGCAGAGCCATGAATGTTTCCGTAGACAACCTGATAGAGGCGCTGGCGAAATGCTGAATAGCAGACAGGCTTTCAATTCCCCGAATTCAAGATAAAAACGAAATGGAGATTCGAATGAAAAACAGCAATGATATTTTTGAAAAAATGGCAGGATTCAGAATAGTTCCTGTCATCGCGATTGACTCGGAAGAACATGCAGTTCCTCTTGCGGATGCCCTGCTTAAAGGCGGACTCCCACTCGCAGAAATTACTTTCAGGACATCGGCCGCAGCCGCTGTTATTCGCAAAATAAAAAACGAAAGACCGGAGATCCTCATAGGAGCGGGAACAATACTTACTCTGGAGAATCTGCATTCGGCCATTGACGCCGGAGCCGTTTTTGGTGTAGCGCCTGGACTTAATCCGGACATAGTTCTCGAGGCCGCAAAACTTTCATTTACTTTCATCCCAGGAGTAATAACACCGTCAGAAATAGAAAAAGCGCTTTCAATCGGATGCCGTCTCCTGAAATTCTTTCCCGCCGGGGATGCAGGAGGTGCAAAAATGATAAAAAGCCTTTCCGGTCCTTATTCGCAAACAGGAGTGAAATTCATGCCCACCGGCGGTGTCACTGTTGAAAACATTAAAGATTACCTGGAGATACCGGCAGTAGCCGCTGTCGGCGGAACATGGATTGCAAAACGTGAGGATATAAGTGCCGGCAGTTGGGAGAAGATCGAGGAGAACTGCCGTCAGGCATTACAGCTTGTAAAAAAGCATTCACAGACGAAATGATGATGCATGTGCATAGATATTAAAACCGGCAAATACGCGATGAATGATTTCCTCTCCGGAAACAGGATTGACGTGGAGGGAATTGTCATCTGGTGGTTGGGGCAGGCGGGCTTCGCGCTGTATTCGGGAGGAATCCGCATACTGATTGACCCTTATCTGTCAGACTCACTCGCAGTCAAATATAAAGATAAGGAATTCAAGCACATACGCATGACTCCGGCCCCCTTTCAGCCTGAGGAAATATCCAGCCTTGACGCAGTCCTCTGTACGCATGCGCATTCCGACCACATGGATCCCGGAACAGTTCCGGTGATATCAAAGAACAATCCGGATTGCCGAATAGTTATTCCCCGTGCGGAAAACGCAAAGGCGAAGGACATCGGAATTCCGGAAGGGCGGATAATCGGACTTAATGCCGGAGAAGAAATTGAAATCGGGAATATCAAGATCGAAGCGATTCCCTCATCACATGAAGTATCTAAGCTAAATGGTGCCGGTGAATACCATCACCTCGGATATATTGTAAAGGCTGGAGGTCTCAAAATTTATCATTCAGGGGACTGCGTTCCGTTTCCAGGTCTTGCTGAGATTTTACGACCAATGAAAATTGATGTTGCACTGCTTCCGGTAAATGGCAGGGATGAATACCGTTCCTCTCAGGGTATTCTTGGAAATTTCAGTTACAATGAAGCGGTTGCTCTGTGTATTAAAGCCGGCATTCAACTCATGATTGCGCATCATTGGGGGATGTTCTCGTTCAATACAGTTCCGCAGAATGAGCTGAAAAGGATGATATTATCGACATCGGATCTCATGTGTATTCTTCCCGAACCGTCAACATCTTATGCCATAAACATGGAAGGACGATAAACATGTTCAACAAAAAATGGAATGACATTTCAATAATTAACCACATTACTGCCAAGCATGGTAGGAAACCGTTGAATTCCCATTATTATTCAACTCATTATCCTGCTGTTTATGCTGCCGCAGATAGGATATTCGGTTCATGGAAGAGTGCAATAGAGGCCTGCAAGAAAGGAAGAGCGAAGAAGGGAGAGAAGAAACCTGTTGAACTGAGGAGGCTTGAAGTCCAGCACTCCCGGAGCTTGAAGGAGAACCTGTCTGACCTGCCCAAGCCGTGTGATTATGGGGCGAAATATGACAGCAACGGGAACAAGATGACATGGCGCGGATACAAGCTGCACATCGACACGATGGATGGAGACATTCCGATAAGCGCGCATCTGACATCGGCTTCAGTTCATGACAGCCAGGTGGCGATACCGCTGATGCAGATGAGCCATGAAAGAGTTGTCAGCCTGTATGACCTGATGGATTCGGCGTATGACGCTCCTGAAATCAGGGAGTTCTCGGCGAAGTTGAACCATGTGGCGATAATCGATTACAACAAGCGTAGGGGCGAGGCAAAAGAGTTCGAACCGGCACGGAAGCTCAGATATAACGAGAGAAGTGCCGCCGAGAGGGTGAATTCGAACCTCAAGGACAACTACGGCGGCGGAAATGTGCGAGTACAGGGACATGAGAAGGTATTTGCGCACCTGATGTTCGGGATAATAGTCATAACGGTGAACCAGCTTTATAACATGTTGCTATGATAAGAGTTGAACTGAAATATAAAGTCTTTGAAAGAACGTTTTAAGAAAAAAGCGAAAGGAGTTTTATAGGCAAAAAAAGGGATTTTGCGAGTAAAATTCGAAATTTTGGAAGATTTTAACAAAAACAAAATATAGCCAATTTAAAAACTCTGAATTTTTCAGAGTTTTGAAATCGGCTCAAATATTAAGGAGATTGCATCATGAACCGGATCGAGAAATCTTTCGAGATAGCCAAAGAGATATACGCTGAGCATGGGGTCGACGTAATGGACGCCATGGAAAAACTTGAGCGCATTGCCGTTTCGATCCATGCCTGGCAGGGCGACGATGTGAAAGGCTTCGAGCTCGCCGAACATGCGATGACGGGCGGCTGCCAGGTCACTGGCAACTATCCAGGGCGGGCGAGAACGGCGGACGAGCTTCGCAAGGATCTCGATCTATCCCTCAAACTAACGCCTGGTCGACACAAGGTCTGCCTGCAAGCCCATCAAGTCGACAAAGTCATTCCTGGCGTCGACCGGGACGCGTATACGCTGGAGCACTTCTCATCCTGGTTGGATTGGGCATCCGCGAAGGGGATGGGGCTCGACATCGCGCCGGCGTTCTATTCCCACCCCAAACTCGAGCACGGCCTCTCGCTGTCGCATCCAGACATGGGAATCAGACGTTTCTGGATAGACCATGGCAAGTCTTGCAGACGGATAGGCGAGGAGTTCGGAAAGAGACTCGGAACTCCGTGCGTTTGCAACTTCTGGGCCCCAGACGGATTCAAAGACACGCCTGTTGACAGACTCTCACCACGTCTGCGTTTGGCGGAATCCCTTGATGCGATATTCGCCGAAAAGATCGACGAACGCCATCTGCTCGACGCGCTGGAATCAAAGCTTTTCGGCATCGGGACTGAAAGTTTCACTGTCGCATCCCACGAGTTCAGCATGATCTACGCGACACGACGCAAGATACTGGTCTGCCTGGATTCGGGGCATTTCCACCCGACTGAGTCCATAGCCGACAAGATTTCCGGCATAACTTCCCTGCAAGGGAGAATACTGCTTCATGTAAGTCGCGGAGTGCATTGGGACAGCGATCATGTGGTCGTCGTCAACGATGAGCTTCTTGGCATAGCGAGGGAATGCGTCCGCAGCGCCAACGCTGACAATCTGCATATCTGCCTAGATTACTTCGACGCCAGCATCAACCGCATAGCGGCCTGGGTCATTGGAGCCAGAAACGTCAGAAAGGTCCTCCTGATCGCACTCCTCGAGCCGGTCGACGAGATGATGCGGGCCGAAAAGACGTGGGACTTCACTGGAAGGCTCGCGCTCCAGGAGGCGGGGAAAGAGCTACCTTGGCAGTCCGTCTGGGACTACTTTTGCATGAGGCACGACGTTCCGCAAGGAGCCGAGTTCATGCGGGAAATCATGAAATACGAGAAGGCAGTATTTCTCAACCGATAGGGGGTTGCCGTAGGTATGTGCATATTATAGTGGTATGACGGTCGGATAGGCCGGACTGCTCAATTTCCCTGCTGCTTGCCGCCGACCGGTCAGACCTTGGCGACGAAGGATACACTCTTTCTGTGAAGGCAGATCAGATTGCCATTCGGGCATGCCGTCCGGCTGGTGCATTTTACGCCTCTCAGACTCTGCGCCAATTATTGTCAGTGCCGGTTGAAACGAGTGGGGAAGCGCGCAGAACGGCGTGGACGGTACCGCAAGTGGAGATTGAAGACAGCCCTCGGTTTCCGTGGAGGGGTTTCATGCTTGACAGTTCCAGGCATTTTCAAAGCAAGGAATTCATCCTGAGTCTTATAGACACGCTGGCATTCTACAAAATCAACCGCCTGCACTGGCACCCTTGCGACGGCATAGCCTGGCGCATGGAAATTGAAAAATATCCGGAACTCACAAAGGGCGCAGCCGACGGGGAAAAATACGAATACTATACAAAAAAGGATATCCGCGAAATCATTGAATATGCGAAGACACGCCATATCGAGGTGTATCCTGAGGTGGAAATGCCTGGACATTCCCGTTGGGCGCTCAATGTCTTCAAGGAACTGAGATGCGAAAACGCGAAAGAACCTGTAAACGAATATTGTCTCGGATCGGAAAAAACCGAAAGATTCTTCAAGGACGTTTTGACAGAGGTGATGGACATGTTTCCCGGCGCCATCATACATCTTGGGGGGGGCGAAGCGAATGTGACTCACTGGCAGGCATGCCCGCAGTGCCAGGCTTGCATCAAGGCCAACGGCCTGGGCAATGAACGGATGTTGCAGAAATGGTTCATGCAGAAAATGACCAGCTTTGTTCAGGATAAGGGGCGCACCACCATAGCATGGGGCGAACATCAGGAGCTCGGATGGCCCGCCGGTCAAATAGTGCAGGGCTGGATAAAAGGAGGATCAGAGTATGCCATCGCACATGGAATTAAGACTGTCAACTCGGAGCATGAACATGTTTACTTCGACTATCCGCTCTCCCTGGATGATCCCGTCAAGAGAAGCTGGATGCCGGAGCTGCCTCTGGCAAAAGTATATTCCTTTGATCCTGTGCCTCCCGGGACAACTCCCGAACAGGCGGCACTGGTCATGGGAAGCGAGGCCTGCCTGTGGACGGAAATAATCCCAGAGGGAAAAGTGTACGAGAGAATATTTCCGCGTCTGCTGGCTTTTTCCGAGACTGTATGGTCTCCCAAGGAATCCAGGGATTGGAACAGTTTTGAGAAACGAGTTGCGGCCCACTCCGCCCTTGATCGATGATGCAGTTCAGACTCATCCAATCATCCATATTCCCTTCTCTGTAATACTATCCCTCATCTTCTTGGTTTATTTGCACGTTTTCTATCGGGAATATATCCCGTACAAAGGCACAGAGTCACAGAGAGAAAATTTGCATGCCGTTTTCTGGAGAACGAGCATTGATAATTTTCCTTCACAAGGCTTATTCTTTGTGTCTTAGTGGCTCTGTGCGAGAAGCAATTACTTGATTTCATCATAATTTATTTGTGTTATCTTTGGGCATATTTTGGTTGCGGCGCAAGCTGCTCCGGGCCCTCTGTGGTTAGTTCTAGGTTAGTCTGAGGGATTCCTGCAACCGGGAAGAATAACCGGGGAACAACGAGATGATCATTCGCTTATCCCCCGTCGAACCGGAACTCGGCGCACTAACCCGCAGGCGAGCTCCCTTCCAAGGCCACATACAGACTGAGGAGCGGCAAAGCGCCGGTCCAGGGAAGGGAAGGGAAGGCTCGCAGTGTGAGACGACGGTGCGCAGTGTCTGAACCCATGTGTCCTTGAGTCCGGCGTCGACCGATGGGTCGCGATGGGCGCCGGAGGTGGCATGAGGGCGAAACTTGTGGTGGCTGACAATATGGAGGTCGTCGTAGATGTTGAAAAAGCAGACACGCCTTTCCATGAAATCTGCCGTTTCCCCGCTTTGAAGCCTTGATTCCCCACAGTTCCAGAACTATCCTCTGCAAATCATGAAATCAAAATTCATATCAGCTAACCCGCACCAAAGGAGCGTCCGATGAAAAACAATGTTTTTTTGCGATTGTTTGCAATGTCTCTTGCCTTTTTCTCCGCGGTATCAGTATTTTCTCAGACAGCCATCTCGAGCATTAGGCCTGAGGGGTTGACCATCAACGCTTCCGGCAAATACTATTTCACCAATGACATTTACTGGAAAGGACAGGCAGGGTCGCTGACCGCAATCACCATCAAGGCCCCGGACGTCGTCTTGGACATGAGGGGGCACAGCCTGATCGCTCCCAGCAATGTCTCCCTCTCCGGAACCATTGGAATTGTTTCCGACGGCGCGGACAATTTTTCCTTGAGCAGGGGAACAATCAAAGGGTTCCAGCTGATCGGCGTCGCACTTGCGAACTCATCTGGCATATCCTTGTCTAGAATAACCATAAAGGACATCGGCAACGGAGTTCCGGGCTATACTCCATACGGGCTTTCAGCTACGAAATGCACAGGACTTACCTTAAACAGGATCACGGTGAAAAACGTCAATGGGAGCTGGTTCGCGCCGAACAGCTACGGGCAGATCGTGAACGGAATATTTTTAAACGGCTGCCAGGAGGCCTCCATCAACGGGATCATTGACGGAATATACGGCTATTCCAGCGTAGTCGCCGGAATTTTCGGAATCTCATGCGAAGGTATTACACTAAAGAACCTCAATATAAAAAATGTCAACGGCAGCGCCACTGTCGTTTCAGGGATCAGTTTCGGGCTGAGTACGAACATGATCATTGAAAAATGCACCGTTTCGGATCTACACAACGACGCTGGAGTCTGCAGCGGCATAGGCTTCGACGACTGCCAGCACATAGATGTCCTGAAGACAAATGTATACAGGCTGTCGACCGGACTGACTCCTAACGAAAACGCGCCCGGCCATACCTGCATCGGCATGGTGTTCGCGCCAATACGCGTGGTAGAAGGGGTAAGTGCGATAAATGTCGCCAATCCAGGGGCTCTCTACAGCCAGTTGATGCCGCCGACAGTAGTAATCGGTCCTCCGCAGGATCCGACAGGGACGCGGGCGGTGGCGATTCCCGTCATCAGTTCCATAGGAGAGCTTGAGGAGGTATTGATCCTCAACCCCGGTTCCGGCTACTCGCTGGCGCCTAATGTGACAATAGCCCCAAATCCGTTTTGGCCACTCGGGGACGGCGCCACAGCCACATCTGTAATAAGCGCCATAGAAGAGGGCTCGGCAAACGACATCCTCGTCGAAAACTGCAAGATTACAGACATCGAAGGATCGTGTGACGACGCCCACGGCATAAGCCTTTTCGTGGTGTCCGAAGCAATTGTCCGGAAGGTCACTGTCAAACGTGTCTCAGACGGACGTGGCGGACGTGGCGCCAAAGCCACCGGCATAGAAATCTACGGCCTAGTCAACGCCCAGCCCAGCAACATACTCGTTGAGAACTGCAATGTCAGCGACATTTCAGCGATCAGCCCCGGTGATCTCCAGGCCGCAGGCTACTCTGTCGCAGGAAAGGGGGTCACTTTTTCCAAGTGCAAGGCCTCCAACGTCACCGTAAGCGGGGCCAATCCTATAGATCCCACCGCACCAGGATACGGGATTGGCTTCGGATGGGCTCCCGACATCCGTACGGAATACACCTACGCCGCCCTGGAGGCACAGATAAAGGATTGCACCGCCTCCAACTGCCAGGTGGGATTCGACACTTTCTATTTCCAGAACTCAACTTGGGACAATATAACTTCAAAAAACAATGACATCGACATCAGGGAGGATCCGGCGGGAGCTGTCCGAGTGTTATACTGCGACAGCGCCTCCGAATGCCCCAGCGCCCCCGAGAATTCCCCAGATGACTGGTACAAGGAAATTCCTGTCACCAACATCTCCTCCGGAAACACTATCGGGAAGGTAAATGTGAGGTGACTATTTCTGGAAAATAATCTTGTCTTCCTCCCATTTGCGATGAGATTCCGGGATGGGTGGCCTGGGATCAAATAAGCAAGCCATTCTTGGTGCAGGGCGCGAGACAGGTTGGAAAGACCTGGCTGCTGGAGGAATTCGGGCGCAATGAATATGATTCATGCGCCTATTTTAACTTCGCTGATGTATACTTCAATCAATGTCACAGTGGCGCGCTTGCCGCTTTCCGGATATGAAGACCATGCTCGGTTCAAAGCCTATATGCTCGACTGCGGTCTTCTTGGCGGCATAATTGATGCGCCTTCCAGGATCATCACGCTGGGAGATGCCTCGTTCTCGGAATACAATGGTGCCTTTGTGGAAAACTTTGTCGCTGCCGAACTCGCCCGGAAAACTGAAGGCAATCTGCATTACTGGATCAGTGAAGGAATCGCCGAAGTCGATTTTCTCGTTATGCATGACGAGGGAATCCTGCCCCTTGAGGTGAAAAGCGGCCTGAACCGTTCAATAAAAAGTCTTTGGGTTTATGCCGACAAATTCAAGCCCTCCAGAGTGTACCGCATCTCGCCGCGGAACTTCGAATACCGCGACAATTTCGGGAACATCCCTTTGAATGCAGCAGGGCTTTTCCCGCAGTTGCGATAATTTATCTTCCATGATTATTCTTTTCCGATTCTCCCGCAGGCATGGCCGCCGCACGCTCGGCAACCTTCTTTATTGCCTCTAGCCGGGCATTGCCCTCACTCTCCGTTGGCACCAGCCATCCTCCTTCTCCATATTCATTCCAGGCATAGATGATCAGCATCCTGGCAAGAATCTTATCGGGGTTTGCCTTAATCCATTGTATCCCCTGATCAACATGCTCCGCTATTTTCTCGGATGTATTCCCAGTATAATATTCCAATGGATGGCCAAGTTCTTTGGCCACCCCATGACATATCTCCCATGGACGAACGTCAAAACCGACTCCAACAGTGGGAATGAACGGAAGGGTTTTCTCCCTGGTTACGTCGTCAAGCGCCTGAATATCATACTTCATCATGACGCTATAATCATTCTCCGGTGACGTTTTTGATTTTTCCCGCACCCCTCCATAGCCCTCGTATTGATATGAAGTAAGGAAATCGAATCCGCTCTCGACAAAGCGTTTCTGGTAGTCCCGCACCTCTGGAACCGGCCAGGTCCGTGCTCCGACAAGAATCTCTCCAATTCCTGCCTCGCGCGCTTTCCTGCGATACTTTTGCAGGGCGGTATTTACGTCCGCATAAACATTTCCGTAGTTCTTCAAAAACGCATCCGTTTCAAAAAATACTATGACAGGTTTATTATCGATTCTCAGGTAGTTGTCTTCCTTTAAAAACTTGATTGAAGCATCGCATATCTTATCCCAATTTGACGGACTTACAGGATCTGTGCATAGCAGGAAGAACTTCAACTTGTGGCGGTTTGGCGCAGCGAGAAATATTTCGAGCTCCTTGTTAAGCAAGGGCATATCTCCACCCCGTTGTGCAAGCAGGGATTCTTCAAACCAAACGAATCCCCAGAAAGACAAGCCGTAATCTGCAGCGTAATCAATCTGCGTTTTCATTATTTCAAGGCTGTCGGAACGCCAACCCCAGACAGGTTTCCGACTTGGCTTCCATTCTGTCAATCCCGGACCAATATGCCATGTGTGCCCTGTGGCATCTGCAGTAAAACTCCATCCGCCAAAATACCAGGCTCCCAAGATAACCTCTTCACCGCCGGCCTGCTTTGCCGGGGTCTCGCGGCTCTTCTGCTGTTCCTTCACAGGACCGTCATCTCCTTTTTCCGCCGCAAACGCGACAGACGTAAACATGACCATCACCAGGGCCATGCCCACAAATAATTTTTTTTGCATGTTCCATTTTTCCGCGACCGGATCACTGCAATGAATTGATAGTAATTTTAATTTCATGATGACGTTATTCACATATTTCAATATGCTCATTCCTCATTCCTTGTTTTCGATGGACTGGCGCTCCCGCCAAATTGTAACAGTTATTTTTATACAGTCCCTTAGCATAGTCTGAAAAATTTGTGAATCAAGTTTAAAAATAAACCGATTTTATAAAAGCTGCTGGTGCACAACTGGAAAACAATGCTAACTTATATTCATTGCTTGGATTTCCAGCGTCAAATTTAGTAGCCGTGAACGGTTACATTAAAAGATCGTTTACACCATGAAAAGAACTAATTATTTCATCGAAGATGAATTACTTGACTGGTATTCCCTAAGTCCTAGTGAAAGATGGAGGGAAAGCCGGAAATTGTGGGATTTTTATATTTCAATGGGAGGTTCCCTTGATCCCGAACCCGATACACAAAGTCCTTTTTACTCTACGTTCGAGAAAAGTAAAACACCTTCTCATGGGCGGGCAGGCCTGCGTGTTTTACGGCGCAGCGGAATTTAGCAGGGATACTGACATAGTCGTACTCGCTGAAAAGGACAACCTTGCCAGAATTTTATCGGCAATGAACGATTTGTCCGCTGTGGTCATCGCAGTTCCTCAGTTTGACGCAGAATTCCTGAAAAAGGGGCATGCTGTACATTTCAGATGCAATCATCCAGACGCCTTAGGGATGAGACTTGATATAATGTCAGTAATGCGAAATGTTGAGCCTTTTGAGAAACTATGGAAAAGGAGAACTTCCATAAAAACAGATGAAGGCTCCTACGATTTAATCTCCCTTCCAGATCTTGTACAGGCAAAAAAAACCCAGCGGGACAAAGATTGGCCCATGATAAGGAGGCTCGTGGAGGCCAATTACTTTGAAAATAAAAGTCTTCCAGGAAAAAACCATGTCAAGTTTTGGCTAAAAGAACTCAGAACTCCCGAACTTCTTCTTGAGATTGCTGATAAGTTCAAAAATCAGGCATCCTTTGTCATGAGAGAAAGATCTCTACTGGAGTTTGCACTCTCCAATTCACTTAAAGATCTCGAGGAAGCATTGCTTGCGGAGGAACTTTCAGAAAGAGAAAAGGACAGAAAATATTGGAATCCATTGAAAAGAGATCTGGAAAAAATGAGACGAAACAGATCTTGACTACCAAGATGCTCTCATTTTCTTGACAATATTACCTCGAATAAGCTCCACAAGCCGCCGCAAAACGAACGGTGGCACACCCGTCTTCCTTTTTAACATATTTCTGCCTGTGGCACTATTGTTCCTTAAAAAAATCATTTATAACTTCTTGCGGACTGCACGGCCTTCTTCCATTCGGAAATGCGGGTTTCGCGTTCGTAGCTTCCCATTTTCGGCTTGAATATCCTGCCGGCCTTCCAATTCTTCTAAATGTCCCTCTTGTTGTCCCAGTATCCGCAGTTCAGTCCGGCGAGATATGCGGCTCCTAGCGCGGTCGTTTCTGCAATGGCGGATCGTACTACAGGAATTCCGAGAATGTCCGCCTGGAACTGCATGAGGAAATTGTTTGTTGAAGCTCCGCCATCAACCTTGAGTGAATTGATCTTGTGGCCGATGTCCTACTGAATGCATGCAATAAGGTCGCGCAACTGGAATGCTATGCTTTCAAGTGCGTATTCGGTATCCCTTCCTATGTCCCAGGCGATGGTCGTGAGGAGACGGTTGTTTGAGAATTCAGGTTTTCTTCCAGTATTGACCAGCATGAAACATCCTGTTCCGTAGGTATTCTTTGCCGATCCGGTTCTAAAGCATGACTGGCCAAAAAGCGATGTCTGCTGATCCCCCGCCACCCCGCCAATGTCGATTGCCCTTCCGAAAATATTAGGACGTGTTGTTCCGAAAAGGCATGATGACGGCCTTATTTCAGGAAGAATTTTTTCCGGTATCCCGAAAATTTCAAGAAGTTCCTCGTCCCATCTGCCGGTTCTGATGTTGAGGAGCATTGTCCGGGATGCATTTGTAATATCGGCGCGTTGTTCGCCGGTGAGCTTGAAGATCAGCCATGAATCAACGGTGCCAAAACAGATATCGCCTCGTTCCGCCTTTTTACGTAGGCCGGGAACATTGTCCAGGATCCATTTTATTTTTGTGGCGGAAAAGTAGGCGTCGAGAAGGAGTCCTGTCTTTTTCCGGATGATCTCTCCTTTTCCGGAAAGCTCCAGAGATTTGCAGATCTAGGAAGTTCGCCTGCACTGCCAGACAATCGCATTGTAGACCGGCCTGCCGCTTCTCCTGTCCCACAGGATTGTCGTTTCACGCTGGTTTGTTATGCCTATCGAAGCTATCTGTCCGGAATTTATGCCAGCGTCCCTCATGGCTTTGAGCGCGACGTTTCGCTGTGAGTTCCATATCTCTTCGGGATTATGCTCGACCCAGCCGGGTTTTGGAAAGATCTGGGTGAACTCCTGATGGGAGCGTCCTGCTATTTCGCCGAAAGAGCCATACTTTATTGCGTAAAATGAGACTGGACCACCCAGCTTAACGGCTACATGTCACGGAGCTTATTGCGAATATCGCAGAAATACTCGGTAAAAAGGGCGATGCGAGGCGATACCGTTCCCTCCTTAAGAATATCAGGAAAATGTTCAATGAAGAGTTCGTCACTCCAAAAGGGAGGATTGTCTGCGATTCGCAGACTGCGTACGTGCTGGCGATTAAATTTGATCTGCTTCCGGAAAGACTTCGCAAGGCTGCCGGAGACAATCTTGTTCGCCGGATTGGAGAATGCAACAATCATCTCTCCACCGGTTTCCTCGGCACTCCATATCTTCTTTTCTCACTCCTTAAGGCCGGGCATATTGATGTTGCATATAAACTCCTGCTGAACGAGGATTTCCCTTCATGGGGTTATTCCATAAGGCATGGGGCCACCACGATGTGGGAACACTGGGACGGATGGCGTCAGGACAAAGGGTTCCAGGATCCGAGCATGAATAGCTTCAACCATTATGCCTATGGAGCCGTCGGCGAATGGCTATATCAGGTTGTCGCCGGCATTGATGTCGACAGTTCTGCCGCAGGCTACAAGCATATCATAATGCGTCCATGTCCGGGCGGCGGAATCACTCACGCGGAAGCATCCATTGATTCCATCCGTGGAAAAATCTCCAGTGCCTGGAAAATGGAGAATGATAAGTTTATCTGGAATGTGGCGATACCTGCCGGTTCGACCGCCATAATTTATGTTCCGGCCAAAGATGCAGGATCAGTTTCCGAGAACGGTAAGCCTGTCTCGGAATCTTCAGGAATAAAATTCACAGGGATTAATGAAGACCGCGCCGTTTTCGAGATTAAGTCAGGAAAATATGAGTTCGCAAGTTCTCTGTAAGGAATCCCCTGAAGCATAAAACCCTGTTACAGATTCAATAAACACAATATCGCTTGAAGCAATGCTAAGGTCAATCTATACTATCATTTACTTATATGAAAAATGCCTCGGCATTATCCATTGAAGTACTCTTTCAGCAAATGAAAAAACAAAAACAGCCAGAGGAATCTTAAATGAAACATCCTGATACGGTAGAAAATGAAGAGATGCTTGAAAACTTACTCTCGGTTCCCGGCGGAGGGTTGACATCCATGATGAAACGCCTCGACGGAGACATCATGATTCTCGGAATAGGCGGAAAAATGGGAATCACCCTTGGACGTCAGGCTCTCAATGCCATCAAGGAGGCGGGAGTCAGTAAAAAAGTAATAGGCGTATCCCGTTTCAGCAACCAGGAAGGCCGAAAGAAGCTGGAGCAATGGGGTATTGAAACCATCTCCTGCGATCTGCTCGACCGCCATCAGGTTGAAAAACTGCCGAAGGTCAAGAATATAATTTATATGGCCGGCAGGAAATTCGGGACCGGTGGTTCCGAAGATGTAACATGGGCGATGAACACCATGATCCCCTCGTATGTAGGAACTTATTTCCTGGAAAGCCGGATAGTTGTTTTCTCAACAGGCTGCGTATATCCGCTGGTCAGCGTGAAAACCGGCGGCTGCACAGAAGATGTAAAACCCGAACCGGTCGGAGAATACGCCCAATCCTGCCTGGGGCGCGAACGTGTCTTTGAATACTGTTCAAAAACCTACGGCACAAACGTGCTTCTTCTCCGCTTAAATTACGCCATAGACCTCCGCTATGGAGTCCTTCATGACATCGGGATGCAGGTATGGAACAATCAGCCTGTCAGCAATACAGTCGCTCATTTCAACATCATATGGCAGGGTGATGCCAACTGCTATGCGTTGCGCTCACTAGAACACTGCGCCTCCCCGGCGGCTATCCTTAATATCACCGGGCCTGAGACCGTGTCTGTCAAATATATCGCCGAAAAGTTCTCTCATTTCATGAAAAAAGAAATTTCCTATTCCGGCGAAAACCAGGATAAGTGCTACTTGAACAATGCAGCAAAATCGTTCAGGCTCTTCGGATATCCCAGAATCGGACTTGAGCACATGATTCGCTGGCAGGCCGAATGGCTCATGAAGGGCGGCGCATCTCTCGGCAAGCCTACTCATTTCGAAGTAAATAACGGAAAGTTCTAGCAATTTTTCCGGGACGGAAAAATTAACAAGGAAATTGAGTTACGAAAGAATTTAGCCACTGTTTCTTTCACTGAAAAGAATTAAAATACAGACATTGCCGTGAATTTGCTTTTGCAGCAAAAGCAAATTCACGGCAAATATTAGTTAGCGTAAAATTAGTGTGGATTAGTGGTTTAAAGTTTTTCGTGTATTTTGTGTGTTTAGTGGTAAAGAAAGGATAAGAATTTAATGAAAAAGATAAAAGATATTGATTCAGGCGTATTGTCATCTTTCAGAAAAGGTGTTGCTATTCCGGCTCAACCGCTGGCACTCGACAAAAAACGGAAGTTTGTACCGAAGCACCAGAGGGCATTGTGCCGATATTACATTGATGCCGGGGCCGGCGGAATTGCGGTCGGAGTGCATTCCACCCAGTTTGAAATACGTGATCCGGATATAGCCCTCTTCGAACCAGTCCTCTCACAGACGTCAAAATTCATTGACGAATGGTGCGCGAAGAAAAGAAAGAAAATCCTGAAGGTGTCCGGAGTCTGCGGAAAAACACAGCAGGCCCTATATGAAGCGAAATTCGCAGAAGACAGCGGCTATGATGCCTGTCTGCTGAGTCTTGCCGCACTGAAGGATTCCACTGTCCCGCAAATGCTGGCGCACTGCAGGAAAGTCGCAGGGATAATGCCTATCATAGGATTCTATCTTCAGCCGTCGGTCGGCGGCAAAATACTGCCTTACGATTTCTGGCGCGGCTTCATGGACATTGAAAACGTGCTTGCCGTAAAAATGGCTCCGTTCAACCGCTACCAGACTTTCGATGTCGTCAGGGCGCTGGCTGAATCCGGCAGGGAAAAAGAGATAACGCTTTATACCGGAAACGATGACAATATAGTAAATGATCTGATTAGCGAATATAAGATTTGCGTCGGTAAAAAAGTGAAACGCATCCGCATCAAAGGCGGACTTCTCGGACACTGGTGCGTATGGACGAAGAAAGCTGTAGAACTTCTGGATGAGCTTCACGCATTGATCGACTCCGGAAAAAACATTCCTCATGAAATACTGTCGAGGAATATCGAGATCACAGACAGCAATGCCGCGTTCTTCGACACTGCAAACGGCTTTGCCGGATGCATACCCGGCATCCACGAGGTGCTGCGCCGTCAGGGACTCCTGCCAGGAACATGGTGCCTGAACCCGAAAGAAGTTCTGTCACCCGGACAAAGCAGGGAAATTGACCGCGTATACAAGTCATATCCGCATCTGAATGACGATGCATTCGTGAAAAAGAATCTGGGCAGATGGCTTGCTGATTGAAGAAGTTTATTTCCTGAGCTTTTTCAGGGCTGGATATATTTTTTTGTAAAGCTCGAACTTTTCCGTGTAATGGGCCGATAATTCAGGATTCGGAATTACGGTATCACCCGTTTTAACCCAAGCTGCCACGGTCGACTTCAGGGTTTCACCGCTGTGCGCCGCATAAGCGAGCATTGCAACACCTAGGCATCCCGCTTCAGTAATCCGGACAGTGTTTATCGGCTTATTCAAAACATCGGCCTTGAGCTGTGTCCATATGGGACTTTTCGCACCCCCGCCAATGGCCCGAAGCTCATCTATTCTGATTCCTGATTCATTGAGGATGTCGAGATTCAGCCGCATTTCAAAAGCCACCCCCTCAAGCAAGGCCCTGACAATTTCATTTTTCTTAGTTGAAAGTTTTAAACCAAGAATGGCGCCTTCGGCCTCAGTATCAAAATACGGCGTGCCTGTCGGCGTAAAGTGAGGCAGGACCATAAGATTTGAAGGTGTCCGGCTCATGTTTTTCAGCAGGAGTTCATATGGGTTTACACCGAGCTTCCCGGCCTCCGAAATTTCAAGCTGTCCGAATTCATCCCTGAACCACTTCAAGATATTGCCTCCGGTCAGGCTGAAAGCCACAGTCGTGTAAATCTTCTCGAGAGTAAAGTCATATGTGCACAGATTGCTCTTGAAAAGGCCATTGCTGAGGACCGGAGAGGAGAACGCCGGACAGATGCATTCGACAGTTCCGGTGGCGTACATTGCGCACCCCTCCTCTATAACACCGGCGCCAAGTGCGCCACAGGGCTGGTCATGCCCTCCCGTTACAAGAATGACATCATCATCCAACGAAAGTGTTCTTGCGATGTTCGCAGGTATTTTTCCGGCAACACTTCCTGACTTCAAAGGTCTTGCCAGCTTTGATGCCGGGATTTCGCAAAGCGCCAGTATTTCATCGCTCCAGCAGTGCTTTCTTATGTCGAAAAGCATTGTTCGTCCGGCAAGCGGCCATCCCATGGCAGGATCAAGTCCCAGCTTAAACTGGAGCAGATCCTCAAAGCACAGGAACTTGTACGCCTGCTTATAAACATCCGGTTTGTTTTCGCGCAACCATAGAAGTTTGAAAAGCGTAAACATAGGATGCGCGGTGTGACCTGTAATTTCGTACAGTTTCTTTTTCCCGAATTTCCCAGTCCACGACTTTGTGGTTTCTGCGGCCCGAGTGTCAAAGGAAACCATTGCATTTCCAAGCATCCTCCCGTTTTTATCAACAGGAGTAAAGGCCTCACCTTGACTGGAAATGCCAATCGCACGCACTTTTGAGGGTGAATTCATGGCGGCTTCACGGATTGCTGAAAAACAATTCTCAATGACTTTTTCCGAATCAAGCTCCGCCCATCCGTCACGGGGCATTATAACAGGATATTCCCTGTATGCGGATGAAAGCTGTTTACCGTCACCGCCGAAGACAACAGCTTTGCATCCAGTTGTCCCGATGTCAATCCCCATGCATACCATGAATAAGCTCCCTCTATTATTTTTATTTTTTTTCAGAGACCTGAAAAAATCAGACATACCATAAACTGAGAAAACCCTTTACGACCTTCTTCATTTCTTCAAATATGATTCCCTGCCTGTATGTTGTCGTGAAATATCCCAGCGACGCCTTGGATGTTGAATCGGCCTTTTCTCCCAGTATGCGCTCTTGCAGGAGCTTTATGGCATTTGCCTGGCCCACCACTTTTCCAGCGTTCAGCGACATATCCCTGAGAAGCGCCGGCGCACTGTCCCTCTCCAGTGCGGTCCAGATGTTCACCTTGCATACTCCGTCATTGGAAAGATCCCTTATCTGGTCAGAAGATACTGAAGAACAGCCGTGCAGCACTATTTTCTTTCCGATTCTGGCGCTGATACTGCGTGCTATGTCGCCGTGATATTTCAAATCGGCCGCACTTGCCCTATGCTCCGTACCCAGATTTGCAACCATGAAATCGGCTTTTGTTTTTGACATGAACTCTTCAGCATTCTCAGGGCTTGTCATACGGCTGACTTCATTTCCTCCGGCATCTATTATTTCATCGCATGCGCCCTCTATGACAATCTCCCTGCCGTGGGCTGAAACAAATTCCGCAGTGGCTTTTATATTTTCCTGGAACGGCTTTGTTGAAGCGTCAAACATTATGGAGGAGAACATATTCATATCCCATGAAAGCAGTTCCCTGTCAAGGACAGGGCTTATATGATCCAGATGCACCATCACATTGAGCTTTGCGAAAGGTGAATCCTCACCGCACAGTATCCTCAGCTCCGAAAGGAAAAGCTTCAAACCTATGTTCCATTTCTTCGAATGCGTGTAATTGACCGTCTGGGACCTGTGTTCGTACAGGTTGGTTATTGCGATAGTGACGGGAAGGTTGTCAATTCCGAGTGAATCCCCATATTCTTTAACCGCCGATAAAATTGCCTCGGTAGTTGTCAGATTTTCAGAACAGAATGTAGGAACAACCCATTTCCTTTTTGCGGCTTCATCGTAAATTCCCAAGACTTCTTCTCTTCGTGTAACTAACGGCATCTTCTATCTCCTTGATTTGAAATTTAAATTAGGCGGCCGGAGGCCGCACCTTTTTTGGATCGCCGTTAGGATGACGGCTCTTAATATTCCGGCTAAAGCCGGTACTCCAAACGCTTTATCTTGCAGGTTTATGCTTATCATTATTATTTTAAGTCTTAAGGCCAATATTCAAGAAAAGCATTAACTTTATATTTAATATCAAATTCACAACACGGCGTTTGGAGTACCGCCTTCAGGTGGAATCTTTTGTTTAGACGGCCAAGGGCCGCAACTCTTAAACAATCGAACAGACGAACATTCAATACCCATTTCCTTATCTCAATTCCGATGGAAATCGAAAATTGCATCTATCACCCATCTTACATTCCAGGAAAAAACACCTCCCGGTTGAACTGAAAGATAGTTCCCGTCTCTGAAACAGGACTCCAGGGAACTGCAGTTCCCGGGGATAGGTTCAAAGGCGCATTCACACCGTCTAAGACCGACTTCATCCGGATATCCAGAATTGTTCCACCATATCCCTATTGAAGGAAATAATTTTTCAGGGAAAATAATTTCCAACCTTAGAGGGAATTTAAAATCAACGGTCATTCTCCCATCCTTAATCCCCCTCAAGAGAAACATGGAAAATTCTCCACGTCTTTGATTCAAAAGATGTTTTTCAACAGCCCTTCCGTCCGGCAAGGATATTTCCCTTTGATTTACCTCGTCAAATGCCGATGCGAATTCAGGAATTATAAAACCATCCACCGAGGAAAGCGGCATCAATGGATGCATGACGTGCAGAAACGGCATAGCTCCCTTGCCATGGTTTGAAACCTCAAAGGTCCACGTCAGCGTGTTGTCTGAAAACTCAAGGCGCCGCGTGAATTCAAGAGGCAGTTTCAGGCTTGCCGTTTTAAACTCAATAACATTGCCTTTCTTTTCGACATCCCATTTCTGCCAGCAGAGTTCTCCATGATCCGGCACTTCGAATTCAGGGGCACACGGGAACTTGCACCTGTCAACGGACGGGAAGCAGTCATCATATCCATAAACCGGGCGTGTTTCATAAAGTCCATAGTCCTTCATCGGCGGCCGAAAGACTTCCGGTGCGCCGCAAAGGAGATGATTCCCCTTATAAGAGAGTTTGCTTATCCGACCGCCATCGTCCGGACTTGTCTCCACACTCCAATCCAATATGTGAAATTTTTCGATCATAACTATTACAATGCGATAGCCTTTATCCCTGTAAGTTCACAGAAGGCTAGCATATCCTCATAGAGATGTTCACCGTAGCCGAGAACGGCGTATTCGTTGTTCCACGCCTCAAGAAGTTTTTCAATATCGCAATCGGCGGTGACAAACGCATGTGGCCAGAATGGGATTCCGCATTCGTTCCTGCGCTTCTCAAGATCCTTCGCGGCAGGCTCCCTTATTGAACAGCGGGAAATGACCATTTCAAATTCACCGTTGTTCCTTCCGAGCCTTGCTAGGACGCCCCTGCCCGGCTTGCACACAAGCTCCACGGAAATTCCACCGGCGCTTCCTTCGGTGGGAATGCCGTGTTCTGCGAATTTCGCAGGTCCAAGTTTCCCGGCAAGGGAAGGAGGGCAAGCACCGTCACCGATGATCTTTATTTCGTTGTTGCTTTTGTCAATGTGCTGTAAATCACCGTAGTAAATCCTTTCTCCGCTGAAATCATTGAGCAGCTTTACAGTCATTGCTGTGTTGAAATCACCGAGGGTCGAAGCGCCGATGCCGTCGTTGAGGATCATGCTTTGAGCAAAACAGGTCGCGCTATACTCGTCACCCAGGCCCGGAAACGACTGGATGCTGTAAAACTCCCAGTTCTCCTTGGCGATTATCTTTTTTATCGCCAGATATATCCTTATCGAGCGGTCGGCGGCATCGCCTTCCGGTATTTCCTCACTGAAGAAAGGCTGGATCTTCTTGCGCGCTGACTCCAATTCCGCTTTCGTTACAGCCTGGGCGGTCTTAAGGAGTTCCGTAGTGTCCCTTGAATCAATATCAATACCGAATGTCTTCATCCACTGTGAAGGATCGGCTACACCACAGGTCTGCCCCATCCCCCTGCCCCCGAAAGTTCCGATTGTGCTCATGTTGAGCTTGTTCTTCATGTGTGAGGCCCGGCAGTACGAAGTGATTCTCTCAATGTCTTTTTCATTCTGGCTGGAACCATATACAAACCGGTGGGCGACGCCGATCTCCTTCAATCCGCCGTGAAGTACAAGCCCGCCGACTGGACGCCAGCCCTGGGAACCGGGATGCGTCCATATGACAATACCCTTGCCGGTGCGTGAAAAATCCTGCAACGGAGCCGCCATGTGAGCTGCCCACACCCAGGTCCCTGAAAACAGGACAATCGAACCGACATCATCCATTTTTTTGAATTTTGAAAAACATTCAACGGCTTCCTTCTTTGAAGCAACTACAATATCGTGCTCCACAAGCTCAAGACCGGCTTTCCTCAACACATCCTTTGACTTCTTCACGAGAGCATCATCAATAAAAGGCGTTCCCATAGGGTCTTTCAATCCGTCCTTATGCACTCCGTAAACGATGAATCCCACTTTTGGCTTAATCATGATTTTCTCCTTTTTTGTTTAGTTTTAAATTCAATTTAAGTTTTGGAATTATCTTCAGAATATTGCCGTTATAGATTTTCTTCAGCACCGCCTTCGGAAGACCTATCCCGCATATGCGCCACCTGTAACGTCCGAATGTCCCATCGTAGTCGGGAGGGATGAAATATTCATCATATGTCTCAAGAAACCTGAAATAGCAGCGGTACATTTCAGTGCTCGCAGGCATATCGGTTCCGAAACAGATCCTATCCTGGTACTTTATGAAAAAATTTCTTGAGGTATAGGGTTGTCTACCCAGTTCGTCAAGCCTTGCGGAGAAATCAATGGAAACGTTCGGGTTTTCATCAAGCACTCTTGAAACATATTCCAGATTCTCAGGGGAGTTTGCAACATGTGGAAGCATGAATAACGTTCCTGGATGGTTTTTAACGACCCTGTCCCTGCGCTCGAGAAGTTCATGTTTTCTGGGAAACCTATTTTTGTCGGCAAAACTCCAGGAGGGATATTTCAACATGCTGCCATAATGCTCATTTTCCGGAGTTACCGGCTCGAAGAAGCCGACAGGATCCGACTGGTGCATCAATACCGGAATTTTAAGTTTCCCGGCCGCATCCCATACAGGTGCAAGCCTCTCATCATCGATGTTTATCAGCTTTCCGGACGAATCACGGTAATGAAGCCCAAGCTCCTTCAGTATCTTCAGCCCCTTGGCCCCTTTTTCAACGTGACGGTGCAATATCTCAATCGCCTTTTCAACAAATTCCTTTGAATCGTAGAAGAGAGGTTTGTCCACGGACTGTGCGAAGTTCGCGGTCGTGAAACCATAGAAGCGTCCCGGATATTTATCTGCACATTCATTAAAAAACCTGCCGATGTCGCAGGGTTCAAACACGTATCCGCCATTCCCCATTTTGAGTGAAATGTTGGACGTCAGGTCGCAGTAGGAAACCACTCCGGCCAGATCCATAACGCCCAGGATATTTTCAAGCCCGCTCAAGTCGCCCCAGAGATGGTTGTGCGCATCTATCGCCGGGAACATCGCCTTCATCGGTATGTTTTCACTGCTCGACAAATATGTTTTTTCTTCCATTTCAGGCAATCCTATCATTTTCTTTTAACCGGAACCTTGGCAGCGGACCAGTTATATTGGGTTCGTATGGAAATATATTTCGGATTATAGAGGCTTATGAAAAATCCCGCAGGAACGCCCCTCTTTACAAAATAATGCTCTGAAGACTTTAGAAGCGGACGGCCTTCCTCTACGCAAAGTTTTTCAGCAGACTCGGCATCCGCCGATACCGCTTCAATATTCTGCGTGCAGTATTCTATTGAAAAAGCGCAGCGTTTCGTCCACCACTCAATGAAATCAATGTGCTCAAAATCCCTCATCTTCAGGCTCCTGCCGTATTCCAGGTTAATATGGACCTTATCATATGCGATCGGATGTTTCTTTAAAAAGTCAACCCTCTCGGCATAAAGGATCTCGTCATCGCCATCGATATTCATTTCGGACGCAATCTCATTTCCTGCATGGCATAATTTTGAGAAAAGAAATTTACGTTGCAGGTTTGGCGCGTATTCTTTCATGCTGCCGGCATAGTCTATCATAAGCGGTATCTTCCTTGCGGCCGCAGGATTCATATAGGTTCCGCTTCCCTGCACCCTCCTTATGAGCTTCTCCTCCTCCAATATCCGCAAAGCGCGACGCATAGTCAGCCTGGAAACGCAATATTTTTCGGAGAGGGTCCTCTCATCCGGCATTTTGGATCCGTCCGCAACCTGAGACGAAAGTATTATCCGCCTTAGCGTGTTTGCGATATCACGGTATCTGCTTGAACCTGTCTCCACACCCTCACCCTTGCGTTTAATTGGTGTATACCATTTATTTTATATTGGTATATACCTATTGTCAAGTAACGGAAATGCAATTTTCATTGAATTACAGATAGAAGGAGAAAAAAAGGCCCGCACCTTGCGGCACGGGCCCATTCATAATGCATTTAAATTGTCTTTACTTTCCAGCCATATGGTTACTGTTTCTTTTCAGTATTAGCGTCTCCGCATGCGGAGCAGTAAGCACCTTTCTTAACGGTACCGCATTTGTCGCATGCGCCGTAAACAACAACCTTTAAGCCGCAGGACGAACAGTACTTGTCTCCGGCAGCGTAGACTGTCAGGCATTTACCGCAGAAATTCTGCCCCTTAAGCAGGCTGGATTTCAATTCATTTATTGTTTTAGCTATGTTCGGGTCATCGGGATATTCATCCTTAAGGGAAGAGGAGAGTGCAAGCACCTTCTGCGTCATGTCCTTTGTGGAATTCTGAACAATTGAACCGGAGGACATATCGTCGGACCTGGCTACACTGGCGCTGAGCGCCTCATTTATCCACGCGCAAAGAAGAGCATGTTTATCATTGACAACCTGGACTGTGTCTTTTGAGCCTTTTGCCTTCCAGGTCTTACCAAGTTTTGCAGCTTTCGCCCTCATTAGATAGGAAATCACATACCTCTCTGGAGGAGAGCTTCTCGTTGCGGCCATCTCGAAGAAACCTTCCGCATCCTTTTTCAGCTTCTTTGTGACTGCAGGCAGGTCTTTCTTGTCGACATTTCGGGAGAGGACAAATCCGGCAAGGAACGGGATCTTCCAGTTTGCGCTCAGCCTTGGATTGTCACATCCGATTTTAAGAAGGTCGAGGGCCTTTTCCGGGGCTTCTATGGATATCATCATTGCGCCTATTTCATAGGGTTTCTCAAAGTCGGGATCATTCCTGACTATTGATGCAAGCCTTGTATAGACTTCATTTACATTGTCTTTTTTTATTGCATTTATCGAGCCGCAGTAGTTGATGAAGAGCATCCACTGAACGTCGGCTATGAATTTATTGAAGCCGCATGCTGATTTCTGTCCAACCTTGATTTTAGCCGAAGTTATCTTGTTCTGATCCAAAAGCAGGGTTGATGCTATGAAAGACCCGGCGGCCGCCGCTATTACCATTACTAGAATATGAACAACAAGTGATTTTTTCATTTCGTATGCCTCCTATTGTATTTGGGTTATTTAAGATCCTTGTAACTGAAGATAAGACTTGCCAGCGCTGTTGCAAATACGCTGAAAACTACGCCCCAGACAAGTGCTACAAGGATATACCCGGAAGTTATTCCTCCATATACTGCTTCGGCACGAAGATTATATAGGTTCAAGTCTGGCAATACTCCACCATACAGGAATTTCACTCGGGACATTGATGAGGTCGCATGCGCGAACCAGATTGCAACCACGGTGATCGTTGCGGCCAGAAACTCTGACGTGAAGACCGAGAATAGAACCGCCATGGCACACATCGGTATTACGCTAGCCATTATAAGGATATGCCCTTTCACCATAGCGGAGGTCACATCTCCGAAAGCGGTGTTGAATACGAACATGAAACCAAGAGTTATCAGACCTGTCACCACAATTCCTGTAACAATTATTCCAACAAGCTTTCCGACCAAGTACTGCGTCCTGCCTAAGGGTTTCGAGAGGAGCGTCGAAGCAACCCCTTCCTTTAACTCCTTCGGAATTTCAAATGTGATTGACACGGCTATCAGGATTGCCGCAATCGTGTTCAGCGCAAGGGATACGTCCACCATCAGCTCTTTGTGCATCCCCATCGAAAAGACATCATAGTTGTACGCACTTCCGATAAGGATCAGAACGCACACGATCAAAAAATAAACTACGCGCATTCTGAGAATCCTTCTCCAAGTGCCTCCGGCTATCGCCATTATTTCATTCATCTTTCAGACCCCTTTCTTCTTTTTTATTTTTTTATGTGGAAAGCACGGTTAATTACAAACAGATAGCTGTTTGTAATCTTTCACCCAGTTAATGAAATGGGCGAACATTCGCATTTCCACAACGGGATTAAACTAATTCTCATTTGATTGAAAATCAAGTGCTTAAAAAAACAAAAGGTCGGTTATTATTTTCCATCATGCCAGGGCAAGTCATCAACGGCTGAAAACTAATTCGCCTATTCTCATCAGTAAGCATACGGTCAGTGTTCAAAGACAACGCTTTTAGACTCAACTCCTGGAATAGCATTAAGTTCGCAGATGATTTTCTTACTGCAACGTTCCGCTCCGACCAACTCCAGCAGCATGATACCATTTGGGGAAGCCGACCTGCCAGAACCGGCTTCATGCAATCCGATGCGTGTCTTGATGTAAGCTCCGTACTTTGTAAGTAGAGACTGGACGCGGGATGCCTGCCTGACTCGGTCAGTCACGTGGATGGCAATTATTATGTGGTCGCCTTTTTTCTTCTCTGCCATTATATATCTCCTTTTTTAACGCTCGGTCAATCCGGAGGAACCGGATCGCTTGGAGCAGTTTGTTGAGCTAAGGGAAAATACGTTTTGATGAAAGTGTGTATTCTTGGCCATTCAGCCTCAAAAAGAATGGAGCGGGTGAAGGGAATCGAACCCTCGTGGCCAGCTTGGGAAGCTGGAACATTACCACTATGCTACACCCGCAAATAGATTTTCAATACTTGAAAACTTTGTGCAACAATTCCGTCAAGCGCAAATATAGATTTATATTTGGATTAAATCATAATCTATGCCAAAGGGCAAAAAAATCAAAGCATTATTTTTTTATATATCAAAGGAAGAAAAATATCCGTGCTATGGTATAGTTAGAAAGTTTTTCAATTTTTAATAATAGAAAAAGATCAGAGCAAGCATGAAACTCTTTTACATAGAGGGCAATAAAAAGGGTGCATCCTATGGGCTTATCCCTCCAGGCGTAAGCATCGGAAGGGAGGCTGACAACGACGTCATCCTCGACTCCGACGCATCTTCCAGATACAACTCAAAGCTCGAATTCAAAGACGGCGAATGGTTTCTCAAAGATCTCGGGAGCACGAATGGAACAAAACTCAATGATGTAAAAATAAGCGATGAAGTTCGTCTCCGGGAAGGCGACAAGATAAAAATCGGCAAGGAAGTCCTGCTTTTCGGAACTTATCCCGAGGCAAAAACTACTGTACCGGAAGTGCCGCCCCGCCCTGCCCCAGCCACAGAAATACATGTAAAACCAGAAATCAGACCGCTTGAATCCATTGAATCAGCGAAATCAGACTCGGTCCAGGAAGAGAAGAAATCCTTCTTTAATTTCTTTTCATCAAAGGATCCTGAAAAAGGCGCTTTGGATGAGAAGACAAAGCCACCAGAGGAAACTAAAAATGACACACCTCCCAACAAAATGGACTTTTTCGCAAAGAAGAAAGAAGACAAGGGAGATATCAAACGCAGACACGCAAGCATGCTATTCTATATTATGGTAATAGGGGCCGCCGTGCTTCTCGTGCTCATATTCCTGCTTTTCGACAAAATCCAGAACGAAGCTGAAAAGAACAAGAAACCGCCGGTAGCTTTAAAATCAAATGCCAATCCGCTCATGGTCAGCTATGAAAAACAGATATCGACCTCAGACAACATATTCAGGTATGAACTTAAAATCCGTGACAACGTCATCACTGTTGTAAGGGATGATCTGAAGCACCAGATCAGGTTCACACGGGAAAAAAAGGTTGACCGTGATTCTCTGCAGAAGCTTGAGCAAGAACTGAAGGAAACCGACTTCATGAACCTGGCAGAGCAGCAGGCTGGTATCACAGCAGATGGGACCGACGAACTAAAGATACTGACAATTGCATTCGGGAACAACCTCAACAGCATAAGGATAAAAAACACCTTTGAACCGACTTCCTTCAAGGAAGCCGTGGGTATTCTCGAGGACTATTCAAAAAACACCCTCAGCATCCCCACAGTATCGCTAACTGCCGATGAGATGAAGAATAAGGCTGCCGAGGAATTCAGAAATGCCGAAATGCTCTTCAAGAACTATCAGTCAAAGGATGAAAACCTTAGGATGTCCATCCAAAAATATGGACTTGTCATAGATTACCTTGAGTGTTTCGAACCAAAACCGGATATGTATGACACCGCTTATCAGCATTCCCAGGAGGCTAAGAAGATACTCGACGACGAGATTAAATCACTAATGAGCGATGCGGAGAGAAACCTGCGCCTCTCTAAATATGCGGATGCCAGGGAGAATTACCAGAAAATAAAATCAAAAATAAATCCCGAAGATTCAAAATACGAGTTTTCAAGAAAGAAAATAATCGCTATTGAAGACCTGCTAAGGCAACGAAAGAAGAAGTGATTTGATATGAAGAATGCATTCAATATAATCGGAGCATTGACGTTTTGCATTGTCCTTGTTGTAATGACAGGATGTGAACCGAAGAAAACAGTTGACAATAGAGGTGAATTCTACATCACCAGCAAACCGGATGAGGCTAAAATACTCCTCAACAATGTGGAGAAAGGGGTAACTCCTAAAAGCATAAAACTCGCTTCAGGCGCCTATATTATGGAAATAGCAAAGCTTAATTACAGGTCCAGCTGGCAGAAAATAGTCTCAAATACTGGAGACCGGAAAAACATTGAAATAGAACTAGCACCGATAACTTCCTCGGTACTCGTTGAATCAAAACCCCCAGGAGCCATCCTCGAAATCGACGAAAAACAGGTCGGACAAACCCCGATCATCATCCACGACCAGACAATAGGCAAGCACTCCGCTAGACTCAGCAAGCCCGGATTCATTACCCAGGAAATCAGCTGGAACGTGGAAGATGCCCGTCCTCAGGTTGCGTCTGCAAATCTCTTTTCAAACGTGGGAACGCTTGAAATCAAAAGCACCCCGAACGGTGCCAATGTTTTACTGGATGGCAAACCGCGCGGCAAAACTCCTTTTGCGGAAAAAATGGAACAGGGTGAACACAAAATAAGTGTCGAACTTAAAGGATATAACTCCCACGAAGAGAATGTAGTGGTTACAAAGGATGAAAAAAAGGATGTCTCCGTAGTCCTTCAGATTCTTCCCGGAAATCTCAATATCAAGACAAATCCACCCGGTGCGTCTGTAACGCTTAATGATCGGCCATATCAGAACAGCCCTGTTGAAATCAAGAATCTTCAACCCGGGGACTATAAGATCAAAGTCGAAAAAGAAGGCACTGATCCTGTTGTAAAGGACATCAAGATCACTGCTGGTGAAACTTCAGATGTATTGATAAACCTTGACAGCAACTGGGGCGGAATCGACCTAATTGCAAATCCCCCTGGTGTAACAATATACGTTGATGGGAAAAAACTAGGTGTATCCGGTGCGGGAGAGGACAAACTGACATCCAAAGTATTTGAAATCCGAAATCTCTCCAGCCAAGAACATACCATAAGAATAGCGCACAAGCGCGCAGTGCCTTCGGAAAAGGCCATAAATGTAAAAGTTGAAAAGGGGCAGATCGCTAGGCCAAAACCTATAACGATGTGGATTGCGGACACATATGTAAAATTAAAGAACGGACGGGAAATGCGCGGCAAGATCCGTCAGCAGAACAATCTTGAGATTATTCTTGAACAGCCTGATGAAGGCGGTCGTGGAATTATCGCACAGCGCTATGGCCGGAATGAAATTGAAACAATAAGGGAACTAAAGGAAAATGAATAGGATTTCAAGCAAGAAACAACTCTCGGATACTGTTTTCAGGATGCAGATTGAAGCACCCCTAATTGCTTCGGAAAGACGGCCAGGGCAATTCGTCATCCTCTCCCTCAGTGATGAATACGCGGAAAGAATACCTTTAACAATTGCGGATGCTGATCCTGAAAAGGGATGCATAACAATTATTTTCCAAGCTGTGGGCAAAACAACAAAGGATCTTGCAAAGCTCAATGCAGGGGACAAGATAGCAAACCTAGTAGGCCCCCTCGGAAGCCCTACGCATATCGAAAAGTTCGGAACTGTGGTTTGCGTAGGCGGTGGAATCGGAGTCGCACCAATGTATCCGATTGCCCAAGGAATGAAAAAAGCTGGAAACAGGCTTATTGTGATTATAGGAGCAAGGACAAAGGATCTCGTCATAATGGAAGATGAAATGCGGGCGATTGCCGATGATCTCATCATCTGCACTGATGACGGCTCATACGGAAGGAAATCCCTTGTAACTGAACCGCTGAAGGAACTCTGCGAGCGCAATCCGAAACCGGATCTCGCAGTCGCTATAGGACCTCCGGTGATGATGAAATTCTGCGCCGCCACCACAAAGCCATATGCTGTTCCGACAGTGGTCTCCCTAAACACCATCATGGTTGACGGCACGGGAATGTGCGGCGGATGCCGGGTGACTGTTGGAAAGGAAACTAAATTCGTATGCGTGGACGGCCCTGAGTTCGACGGGCATCTTGTTGATTTCGACAATATGATAAAGAGGCTCAACTCCTATAAAAAACAAGAGAAACATCTGGATGGACAAGGATGCAAGCTTGATCAGCAAATTGAAAACGCAGGGAGCCACAAATGAGCACCGACACACACACACATCACTCCGCCGAAGAACTTGCGAATCTCGCAAAAAAGGAACTTGATGCAATAAACTCCAGGACTGAACCGCTCAAACCAAAGGACAGAATTGCCATCCCGGCCCAGGAAATGCCCACGCAGGATCCAAATACCAGGAGGACCAATATGTCCGAAGTCGCACTGGGCTACAGCGTTGAACAGGCAAGAGTCGAGGCGATGCGCTGCCTGAAATGCAAAAACGCCCAATGCATGGACGGATGTCCCGTCAGAATTGACATTCCCGGATTCGTTGACGCAATTGCGCAAAACGATTTTCAGAAGGCGATCGACATAATCAAACGCAACAGTCTTCTCCCGGCCGTATGCGGGCGCGTTTGCCCCCAGGAGACCCAGTGCCAGGAAAAATGCACCGTCGGAAAATCGCTGAAGGATGTTGAAAAATCAGTTTCAATTGGCCGTCTGGAAAGATTCGTATCCGACTGGGAACGCGAAACCGGAAAAATGAAGGCGCCGGAAGTCAAGCCCGAAACCGGCAGGAAGGTCGCCGTCATCGGTAGCGGGCCGGCAAGTCTTGTAGTCGCCGCCGACGTTAGAAGGGAAGGACATACCGTCACTATTTTCGAAGCTTTCCACAAGCCGGGTGGCGTAATGATTTACGGCATTCCGGAATTCCGTCTGCCAAAGAAAATAGTTCAGATGGAAATTGACACGCTTACGGCGATGGGTGTTGAAATTAAAACAAATTTTGTAATCGGCAGGACCCGTAAGCTGCAGGATCTCATCGATAAGGACGGGTACCGTGCTGTTTTCGTCGGCACAGGCGCGGGTCTTCCCAAATTCATGAACATCGAAGGAGAAAACCTGGTCGGGGTTTTTTCCGCAAATGAATACCTTACAAGATCAAATCTGATGAAAGCCTACGACAAGGAAAGGGCACAGACACCTATTTACGCCTCAAAGAAAGTTGCAGTCCTCGGTGGCGGGAATGTGGCAATGGATGCCGCCAGAACAGCCATCAGGCTAGGGGCGGAAGAAGTTCATCTCATCTACAGGCGTACCGAAAAGGAAATGCCGGCGCGGGTTGAGGAAGTCGGACATGCAAAAGAGGAAGGCGTTATCTTCCACATGCTTGAGAACGCAAAGCGCCTCATTGGAAATGAATTCGGCTGTGTCACTCATATGGAATGCCTCCGCTACGAACTCGGTGAACCGGACAGTTCCGGCCGCAGGAAACCTGTTGAGATAAAAGGCAGTGAATTCATGCGTGAATTCGACACCGTTATCGTCGCAATCGGCAACGATTCCAACCCCCTCATCAAGCAGACGACAACAGGTCTTAACACTACAAAATGGGGAAATATAATTGTCGACGGCAACCAGAAGACATCGATAGACCGCGTATTTGCCGGCGGCGACATTGTCCTAGGCGCTGCGACTGTAATCCTCGCGATGGGAGAAGGCAGGCGCGCAGCAAACTCAATCAATGAACTTCTGAAAAATGAGAAATAAGAATCCAGTTGAAGTCAGGATAATCCGTAAAGCCAAACCTGAAGAAATTATAATCCTCTACAAGGATGCTGGCTGGTGGAAGCCTGAATATTCAAAAGACACTTCATTCATTGACCGCATTTTAAAAAACACCTACTGTTTTGCCGGAGCGTTCCAGAATGATAAAATGATTGGAATGGGACGGGGAATTTCAGACGGATGCAGCGACGCCTATATCCAGGATGTAGTTGTCCTGGAAAAATACCGCGGACAGGGAATAGGCGGCAAGATCATAAGAAAAATAGTGGAAGAAATGCAATCAGACGGAATTGACTGGATTGCGCTTGTCGCAGAGCCCGGCACCGAAAAATTCTACATGGAACTCGGCTTCAGAAGGATGAAGAAGCACATACCGATGTTGCTGAAGTGAAGAGGATCGAACGTTGGATATTGCCGGATTTGAAAAATCGTTAGTGTTAGCGCAATTTATTGCGCGTTACCGTTAAGAACGAAGAACGGCGTATAAATTCGCCTACTACAAACATGCAATAGGAACCGGAACAAAACTCATGCAGGTGACGATGCAGTCGGCTTGTCTTTGAAGATGGCGTCTATCTGAGCGGTGAGATTTTCAGTGAAATTCATTTCCTTAAGGACGATCTGCGCACATCTTGGCTGGAGGAAGCTCAACTCTTCGTCCTTGAGGTTCTTGGCCGTATCGATAATTACAGGTATTTTTTTGATTTCATCCGACTGAAGATCCTTCCATTCCAGGAAGGCGAAACCGCTCTCTTTCGGCATCATGAGATCGAGGACAATCGCATCAGTCGGTCCATTTTTTAAAAGATGGTTTCTTCCGTCCTGAGATGAGAGTGCAACACTCACGTCATATCCTTTCCGTGTAAGAAGCATCTGGACAAGCCTTAGCAGGGAATATTCATCATCAATTACCAGCACTTTATATTTGGCCACTTCCTTGACTCCTAATTCAAAGTCATCCCTGGGGATGACGGATTAATGGATTTGAATATATCATAAGCTTTTTGGATTGAAAGCATTTTGAAATTTGAAAATATTAAAATAAGGCGTTTATTCCCTATACATGTTTTATGTTAAAAAGCCATTGGAGTAATTACGATGAGATTAATCAAATTAATAGTTTTTTCAGCTGTGTTAGCATTTTTTGGCGCCGGGTGCGCTTCTCAAAAAAATCCCGCAATCGCAAAAATGCTTGACAGGAAGGAGATCAAAGTCGGAGTTGAAGCCAATTTCAAACCTCTTGTTTTCAAGGATGGCAAGGATCTTAAGGGCATAGAGCCGGAACTTATGGCTAAAATCGGCAACATAACCGGTGCAAAGATGACGGTTACAGAAATGGCATGGAGCGATTTGATTCCTGCACTTGAGGCTGGAAAAATAGATGTCATAATGTCTGGCATGACAATTACCGAGGAAAGAAAGAAAAAGGTCAATTTCACCTTCCCATATATAAAAGTTGGACAGATGGCGATTGTGAAGACAGGCAACATAAAAGATTTTTCATCAGCTGACAAAGTCATAACCACTAATAAAAAGGTCGGTTTCATAAAAGGAACAACAGGCGACTTCTTTGTAACTGAGAAATGCACAAAGGCTGAAAAGATTGCCTTTGCCAAGACTTCGGACGGTATAAAATCTCTTGCCGAGAGCAAAATAGATGTCTTCATAATCGACGCACCGGTCGTATGGGAGATGTCAAACCCCAAACTCACACCGCTCCTCGAACCACTTACTGAAGAATATCTAGCTTGGGCTGTCAGGAAAAACGACAAGATTCTGCTTGATACCATGAACAAGTGCCTTGAGCTGATGAAGAAAGACGGCGCACTTGATTCTATAGAGAAAAGATGGGTTCCACAGCTCCTGCTGAATTAAACTACTTATACTTGATTTCCGCACTATGGTAATTATTTTAACACTGCAACATGGAAATATAACTGTTTTTCCATTAAA
>CAZION010000014.1:53895-72375 GCA_964540865.1 uncultured Victivallis sp. | reverse complement strand
TCATGGCGAATGCCGGTGGCGCATGGGATAACGCAAAGAAGATAGTCGAGGTTGACCTTCGCGCAAAGGGCACAGAGCTGCACGCTGCAGCCGTTGTCGGAGACACAGTCGGCGATCCGTTCAAAGACACATCTTCGGTGGCCATGAATCCGATTATCAAATTCACAACACTGTTCGGACTTCTTGCCACGGAAATAGCGGTTGCGATGACGAATAACAACCTGAAGTACATGATAGGCGGGGTGATTTTCGCGATTGCCCTCTTCTTTGTGTACCGCTCATTCTACGGGATGAGAATTCCAGAAGAATAAGAAAAAGAGCATATTGAATTGAAAATCAGGACCCGGACGCTATAATCAATGGTGTCCGGGTTCTTTATTTTAACGTTAAGGAACTTCAAAGTTTATTGGCATATATTATGCTGTTTCAGTCTTGTTAATATTAAATCTTTAATCATAAAAACTCTAAACAGTTGAATTACCATGTGCCTTGCAATACCAATGAAAATAGTATCCATCAAACCCGACGGATGCACGGGATGCGCCGAATACGACGGAATTGAACGCGATGTAAATCTAACTCTGGTCGACAATCTTCAGGTAGGGGATTACGTGATCATACATGCCGGTTTCGCAATCGAAAAATTCAATGTCGAAGAAGCTGAAAAGCAACTCGCGTTGTTTCGCGAACTCGCAGAGACCATATCCGAACACAAGATCTAATGCGGACTCCGCCCGCAACCCAAAAGAAGTCAGAAGACAGTAGTCAGAATAATATCAAAAGCAAAATAAAAGAAAATAATTGAGAAATATTTGATTTGCTTAAAACTCAACGCCTAACACTTAAAACTCCGGCAAAATCATGAAATACATTGATGGGTTCAGAAATTCGGAAACTGCCGTCGCAATAAGCAGGCAGATAAAAGAGACCTCCTCCAAAATAGACCGGCAGATGACAATCATGGAAGTATGTGGGACGCATACGATGTCGATTGCGAAATTCGCAATCCGGAGCCTTCTTCCGGCAAACATCAGGCTTGTAAGCGGACCGGGCTGTCCCGTATGCGTAACACCCCAAGGATATATTGATGCCGCCATCAAGCTCGCGGAAAGTGGAATAGTGATTGTGACATTCGGAGATATGATAAATGTGCCAGGCACTTCCTCCAGCCTGTCAAAAGCACGTTCATCCGGAGGCCGTGTTGAGACATGCTATTCTCCGGCGGACGCCGTTGAAATCGCAAAAAAGTATCCGGACAGGGAAGTCGTCTTCCTTGCAGTCGGCTTCGAGACGACAATCGGACCTGTTGTAAACATTGTTGATTCCGCAATAAAAGGAAAAATCGGAAATCTTAGCCTCTTCACGACATTCAAGGTTATTCCTCCAGCGATGGAAGCCCTTTCCTCCGACAGTGAACTCAAAATAGATGCATTCCTCTGCCCGGCCCATGTAAGCGCAATCATAGGGGCAAAAGCGTATGAACCGTTTTCTGCCAAATACAGGAAGCCATGCGTGGTTGCCGGTTTCGAACCGCTAGACATCCTTTCAGGGATAAATATGATTACAACTCAGGTTTCAAACGGCGAATCCAAGGTTGAAAACAACTACGCCAGGGTTGTAAAATATGAAGGGAATCCCAGGGCCAGGGAATTTATTAGCACATATCTCGAACCTGCAGACGCACAATGGCGCGGAATCGGAAATATCCCAGGCAGCGGAATGTCACTCAGGAAAGAATTCAGGGAATTTGATTCGGAGAAAAAACTCGGCATGAAGGTCGACTACAAAACAAGTTCCGGCAAATGCCGTTGCGGCGATGTATTAAAAGGAAAAATATCCCCGAACGAATGTCCTCTTTTTGCAAAAATATGCACTCCGTCAAATCCAGCCGGCCCATGCATGGTGAGCAGCGAAGGCACATGTTCAGCATGCTATAAATACTCCCGCTAAAATATTTCAAAAAAATATTTGTTCCATGTTTGCTATTTCGTTTTCACCCCCTAAAATAAGAGCTCTTATTTTTCTTATTGTTAATTTTATAACAGGATTCTTTCAACAATGGCTTCAGTTGCCTTTTTAATATTATTTCCACTGATACCGGCGCTGCTTATGCTAGCGTGCAAATCACCGGCCCTCAGAAAGGGAATCATCATACTCTCAGCAGCTGTAATAGCCATTGCTTCAATAAACCTCGCATTCAGCGCACCGAAAAACGCAGCCCAGTATTTCGAAAACTCCCGTCACTTCCTCGGATACATAATGCTTGCGGGTGAAATAGTACTTGCACTTGCACTGCTGTACATGTGCAGGAAACTTCCGGTTAAGAAATTATGGATACCTCTTCTCGTAGTGATACAGACCGGGATGATCCTCTGGGCTGAACTCTCAGGGAAAGTCCCTGAATCAAAATGCATCTTCTTCTTTGACAACCTCTCGATCATAATGGCGGTGATAATCGGAGTCATCGGAAGCCTTATCTGCATCTACTCCATCGGTTATATGAACCATTATCACGCCCACCACCATGAAATAGCCGACCGTCGGAAGCTTTTCTTCTTCACAATGTTCATTTTCCTTTCCGCCATGTTCGGGATCATTTTCTCCGACAATCTACTCTGGATATACTTCTTCTGGGAAGTTACTACATTCTGCTCTTTCATAATGATTGGATATTCCGGCACCACCGAGGCGGTTGCCAACGCATTCAAGGCGTTATGGATGAATCTTCTCGGCGGCGTCGCATTTGCAGTTGCCATAGTATACTGCTCATGCAACCTCAACATTATAGGGCTCAACGAGTTGATCAATTCAGGAAAATCTGCCGCCGTACTCCTCCCTGTTGTTCTTATTGCGTTTGCCGGACTTACAAAATCCGCGCAGTTCCCGTTCTCGGGCTGGCTCCTCGGAGCAATGGTTGCTCCGACACCTGTATCCGCCCTTCTACATTCAAGCACCATGGTAAAGGCAGGCGTCTATATAATCATAAAACTTGCGCCTGCACTGCATGACACATTTCCCGGAACGATGATTGCGTTTGTAGGCGCGGTAAGTTTCCTGTCCTGCTCTCTGCTTGCGATTTCACAGAGCAATGCAAAACGAGTTCTGGCCTATTCTACAATCGCCAACCTCGGCTTGATAGTGGTCTGCGCAGGCGTGGGTTCGGAACTTGCACTGTGGGCTGCAATCCTGCTGGTCATATTCCATGCAATCGCAAAAGCCCTCCTCTTCCTCTCCGTCGGCACAGTAGAACATCAGATTGGCAGCAGGGATATCGAAGATATGCACGGACTTGTTTCTCCGATGCCACGGATAACAATCATAATGCTGATAGGCATAACCGGCATGTTTCTTGCACCGTTTGGAATGCTGATAAGCAAATGGGCCGCACTTGAGGCTCTGGCTTTGAACAACCCGTTCCTCCCAATAGCAGTAATCTTCGGAAGTTCGGCAACATTGTTCTTCTGGGGGAAATGGATGGGAAAACTTATTGCAGTCACTGACGTAAGATCCGATGCTGAAGATAAAATAGCTCAGGAAGAATGGGTGGTACTTTCAACTCTTGCTTTCATGACTATAGCAATATGCGCCCTTTTCCCCTTCGTAGGGATCTATCTTATCGAGCCACTATACGGGAAAGACCCTATGCTTAGCAAAGGGAATATAATAATTGTCAGCATACTCATGGGACTGGTTCTTCTTGTGCCGCTCGGTTTCTGCCTCCACTGGAAAAGACTCAGGAAACCGGCTCCCTATCTCTGTGGTGCTGGAATCAAGAACAATCACACGCAGTTCACAGGGTCCCTCGGCCCCAAGGAATGGAAACTTAGCAACTACTATCTTGAGAAATATTTCGGGGAAGCAAGGCTTTTCAATGCGACTGCCTTCTCCTCAATAATCCTGATGTTGATAACAATATCGTATGTGCTTATTAAATTGTGGGAAAAAGTCTGAAATGAAACTCTTACTTGCATCTTTGGCGTTTTTAATATTTGCACCGATTGTGTGCGGCCTTCTTGCCGGATTTGACCGTATAATAACTGCAAGGATGCAGGGTCGTTTCGGGCCTCCACTGCTTCAGCCGTTCTACGACGTTTTCAAGCTCTTTGAAAAAGAAGACTTGGGCCTCAACAAATTCTTCCATAGCTTTTATATCATATGCTATCTGGTCTTTATGCTCGCGAGCGGAATCCTTTTCTTCACTGGACAGGATATTCTTCTAGTGATTTTCGCCTTCACGCTTGCGGATATATTCCTAGTCCTTGCCGCTTATTCAACTAATTCGCCTTATAGTTTCGTAGGTGCGGAGCGAGAACTTATATTGATGATGTCGGCAGAGCCCATGATTCTCATAAGCGCAGTCGGCTTTTTCATGGCAACAAAACATATCAGCCATGCCAGCTTCAAAGTTGCAGACATAGTGACCGCGCCTTCAAACCTGGTTATCTGGCTACCCGGAGTTTTCCTCGGGCTTCTGTTCATACTGACAATAAAGTTGCGCAAATCACCCTTTGACCTTTCGACATCACATCATGCACATCAGGAAATAGTCAAAGGCTTTACCACTGAATTCGCAGGCCCCTCACTTGCGGTTGTCGAAATTGCCCACTGGTATGAAA
The DNA here is from genome assembly GCA_964540865.1 of uncultured Victivallis sp. GTDB lineage: Bacteria > Verrucomicrobiota > Lentisphaeria > Victivallales > GWF2-50-93 > GWF2-50-93. The sequence continues at coordinate 67,759 of CAZION010000014.1, read as the reverse complement.
CAGCGATTATGCTCGGCTTCATCTTTCTTTTCTTTGCGGCTACTCCTGTTGTTGCGGTAGGAGTTGTCCTCGCAGCATATTTCATTGAAATCCTCATAGACAACACTTTTGCCAGGTTCAAATGGGAGCTGGCCCTGAAATCAGCATGGCTAGTGACCATCATCTTCGGTGGAATAAATCTTGTTGTCCTATTTATAATCGATAAGGTTAAATAACATGTCATTTCTAAAAAAATCACCATGGATAATGCACTACGATGGTTCAAGCTGCAACGGTTGCGACATCGAAGTGCTTGCATGCCTTACCCCCATGTATGATATTGAAAGGTTTGGAATCGTCAATACCGGAAACCCCAGGCATTCCGATATACTCCTCATCACAGGGTATGTGAATACGCAAAATGTCGATGTCATTAAAAATATCTATGCAAAAATGCCGGATCCCAAAGTAGTTGTGGCAATCGGAATATGCGCCTCGACAGGTAACTTCTTCAGGGAATGCTATAATGCTGTCGGTGGAATCGACACTGTCATCCCGGTTGATGTCTATGTGCCCGGTTGCGCCGCAAGACCTGAAGCGATAATCGACGGGGTTGTCCAGGCGCTCAGCGTTCTAGAAGCGAAAAAAAAGAAAAACCGCAACACAAGCACCACCAAGGACTAGAAACATGATTGAAAAGCAGGAAACGATAAATATAAACAGCAATGACGAGCTTATGAAAAATGTCTCGGCAATGATGGCTGAAGGATACAGACTAGCTGTTATAAGCTGCACAAAACTGGATCATTTCCAAATCGATTACACCTTCGACAAGAATTATGAATTCAAGAATTTCAGGTTCTCTGTTCCCGTAGATAAACCGGAAATGCAGAGCATAAGCGGAATTTACACAAACGCTTTCACCTATGAAAATGAAATCCACGATCTCTTCGGAATCGTTGTCCACAATCTCAACATCAACTATGGCGGAAAATTCTACAGGATCAATGTCAAAGCCCCATTCAGCACCATAAAGAAAGCTGTCGTTGCCGCCTCAGAAGAAGGAAAGACTCAAAATGCCTAGACGCACGATTATACCATTCGGCCCACAGCATCCGGTCCTGCCGGAACCGATTCATGTCGATATTTCGATACGAGATGAAAAGGTTGTGGAGGCTATTCCCTCCTTTGGATTCGTTCATCGCGGGCTTGAACTGCTTGTGGACAAAAAAGATTTCAACGACATGACGTTCATTGCCGAACGCATCTGCGGAATCTGCAGTTTCATCCACGGCCAGGGCTATGTACAGGGGATAGAGGAGATCATGGACATCCAGATTCCCCAAAGGGCTAAATATCTACGTGTCATATGGGCGGAACTATCCAGGATTCACAGCCATCTGCTCTGGCTTGGACTTGCAGCCGACGCCGCCGGTTTTGAAAGTCTTTTCATGCACTGCTGGCGCATACGCGAGAAGATACTCGATATTTTTGAGGAGACAACAGGCGGAAGAGTCATATTCGGCGTGTGCAAGGTCGGAGGCACAAGAAAAGATGTTGACAATGACACGTTGAAAAGAATAGTCCAAGTGTTAAAGACCGTTGAATCGGATTACAAGGAAATAGAAAAAGTCTTCGCTGAAGACTATTCAGTTAAACATAGATTTTCAGACGTAGGAGTTCTTTCCAAAGATGAGGCCTATAAACTCGGCGCCGTCGGCCCTGTGCTCAGGGCAAGCGGAATATCCCAGGACATGCGGAAACTCGGTTACGCGGCCTACGGCGACCTCACTTTTGAGCCGGTGGTTGAAAAGAGCTGCGACTGCTATGCCAGAGCAATGGTTCGCGTCCGCGAAGTCTATCAGTCCATCGATCTTATTGTACAGGCCGTCGGAAAAATACCGGAAGGTCCTGTAGATGTAAAAGTTACAGGCTTCCCAAAAGGCGAATTTTTCTCCAGGCTTGAACAGCCAAGAGGCGAAGTTATCTATTATATCAAGGGAAATGGCACAAAACACCTTGATAGATATCGTGTCCGCACACCTACCTTTTCAAACGTAGCTCCACTTGTAAAAATGCTTGAAGGCTGCGATTTTGCGGACGTTCCGATTATAATTCTATGTATTGATCCATGCATCAGCTGCGCGGAGAGGTAAAACACATGCCACTTAATCCATTTGTTAAAATGACAGCCACGGTAATTAGAAACCTCCTTGGCACATCACCATGCAAAATGTATCCATTTACAAAGCCTGTTTTCTACACAAGAACCCGTGGTCATATCAGCATTGATACAGAAAAATGCATTCTCTGCACCCTCTGTGCAAAAAAATGTCCAACATACGCGCTCAAAGTAGACAAGCCAGGCAAGACATGGAAAATAGAGAGGACCAAATGCATAATGTGTCTTGCATGTGTCACTGCGTGCCCGAAAAAATGCCTGCACTCGGAAAATCAATACTCCCCTCCGGTTTGTTCAAAAACCGAAGAAGTTTTCAATGTTGAACCACCTGCACCTGTAAAACCGGAAAACTGCCCTGGCAAAGATACGCCTGCCTAAAAATAGGTTTGTGGCGCCCTTTAATTTTCTAACTTCAACGTGTAATATTCACGTATGAAATCAGATTTTACAGAATTAAATATTTCTTTCTTAAATCCCTCCTGGAATGCCTTTGCGTTCGGAGCCGACTCCAAAAACACTGTTTCTATTATTTACAAGAAAGATAACCTGCTCGCATTCTCTAAGAACAATGGCTCTCTTTCAGAGCCAGAGTCTGCCGAAAAACTAGAACACACTGTTTCAGCACTCTTTAAGACAGGAAGACCTGAAATTATCGCAGTCGACCTGCATCCTGATTATTACTCTACGGTCCATGGCGAGAAAATTGCGAAAAAACATAAAATACCTATTTTAAAGATACAGCACCATCATGCACATGCATTTTCATGCATGGTTGAACACGGATTGGATGAATCTCTTGCTCTCGTTTTCGATGGCACCGGTTATGGAACAGATGGAAACCTCTGGGGTGCGGAACTCCTTTATGTCAACCGAAACGGTTTTAAAAGGATTGCGACTTTCGCAGCGGCACCCCTGCCCGGCGGCGATGTGTCTGTACGCGAGCCTTCCAGGCAACTTATAGGAAGAATGTTTTTTTCAGCCTGTTCAGACAAGACACATCTTAAAACAATCTGCCGTAAATACGATATTGATTATGAACATGCCAGAATGTGGATTGAACAGGCTGAAAAAAACATCAACTGCCCGTACTCCCATTCCGCAGGAAGACTTTTCGATTCAGTGTCAGTTCTGCTCGGATGCGCCCCGAAGTTTGCTCGCGAAGCCGAAGCCGCAATCAATCTCCAGAAAGCCGCAGAAGCCTGCAAGGATAAACCGGATGTTTCACTCCTGCCGTTTACATCTCTTGAAAAAGACGGGATGCTCATCATTGATTGGTCCCCAGCCTTCTTTACTCATAATATAAATTTTTCAAAGAAAAATTTATATGCGCTCTCATTTCATCATTCACTTGCACTGGCGGCGTTGAGAATGACTGAATTCGGAATTGCGAAGTATGCAACACGCAACATTGTGCTGAGCGGCGGGGTTTTCATGAATAAACTGCTTCTGGAGATTTTAAAATCGCAATTAGTAAAATCAGGGCTGGAGATATTCACACATGAAATTGTCCCTACCAATGACTGTGGGATATCGGTAGGACAGGCTGTTATAGCTTCGATCGAACAAGTGAATTTCAAATGATAGGCAATCGAATCGGCTGTTCGATTGTACAGTCACTTCACCTGTTTGAAAACTCTTTCAAGCTGTTCGACATGTTTTGTCCAGTTGAAGTTCAGCGATGTCCTGTATGCGTTGTCGGAAAACTTCGAACGCTCAGCCTCGCTGAAATTCGCGAATTTAGAAATGCATCTAGCCATCATCTCCTCGGCTGAAGCGTCTGGAACCACAAATCCATTCAAGTTCTCCTTCACTATTTCAGCCGCGCCATTGAGAGAAGTTGTCAGCGCCGGCAGTCCGCACGAGAAAGCTTCAAGACACACATTTGAAAAGGGTTCGTAAAGGGTTGGATAGAAAAGAAGATCCGCGGCCGCATAATACTCCCGCATATTCGTTTTGCGTCCTTCGAACCTGACATTTTCAGAAACATTGAGTTTCTCGGCAAGCTTCCTGTAAGGTTCCTCGTTGTCTCCGCCGACAACAAGGAGCAGAGTGCGTTTCCTCAGGTTTTCATCAAGGAGCGAAAGGGTTTTTATTGCATTTCCAAGTCCTTTTATCTTAAAATTGGTTGCCGGAAAAAGCAATATGAACTTATTATCCTCGAGCTTGAGGATCTTCCTGATTTTAAGAAACTCCCTCCTGTTTTCAACCGGATGGAACTTTGCATGGTCAACGCCGTTGTAAACGACTGTTATACGGTTTTCAGGGAATCCGAAATTCTTCACAGCCTGCCTTTTGGTAAGTTCGGAATTTGTCACGACAAGTTTCGTGTTTTCGGATTTAAAAATATTCCTTTCAAGTTTCAAGATCCCCCTGTGCCGTGGATTTATCCTGTTCCATTTGTGATAGCGGATCTTCATCCATTCGGCATGGAGCGATTCAGTGATGCGGTAAACATCCGACGGCCATGTCCGGGAAAGGGCGAACACCAAATCAAAACTATCCCTTTGCTTCATCAGCACCTTCTGAACCTTTCTGTGAAAGGATGATGTCCTGCTGAATCCGGAAAGCATGGAACGCCTCACTTTGACATGACGGATGCTCTTATTGGTTTCGCCTAGGAAGGTTTCAGAGAAAACAGTGACCTCATGTCCTCTTTGGACAAGGGCTGAACACATGTTCGCAGCGTAGACTTCGGCTCCGCCGCCACGGGTATTGTAATCTTTTCTGAGAATTGCAATTTTCATCAAGATTCTCCGTGACGGCGAAGCATAATCACTGTATTTATTTTTTTAGATTTTCAACAACCAAATCACCGATCTGGCTTGTTGAGTATCCCATTTTTCCCGCAGCCTGGGATTTCATCTTGTTGCCGGTGATGTACATGACGGCCTTCTCAATCGCCGCTGCGGCTTTTGCCTCGCCTAGCGAGTCAAGCATCATCATTCCTGAACAAATTGCGGCCATCGGATTGATAACGCCTAGACCTGTATATTTGGGGGCCGATCCTCCTATAGGCTCGAACATGCTTACACCGCCCTTGTCGGGATTGATGTTTCCGCCTGCGGCAATTCCCATCCCGCCCTGCGTAATCGCACCAAGGTCGGTAATGATGTCGCCGAACAGGTTTCCAGTCACAATCACGTCAAACCATTCAGGATTCTTGACCATCCACATGCAGGTCGCATCAACATGGCAGTAGTCAAGTTTGACATCCGGATATTCCTTGCCGACTTCGTGCTGAGCCCGTTCCCATAGATCATATACATAAGTGAGTACGTTGGTTTTTCCGCAGAGAGTGAGCTGTCCGATCTTGCCCGCCTTCAAATCTTCCGGCTTGAGGCCGCGCCATGGATTCTTCTTGCTGTGGCGCTTGCGTACCAAGTCAAATGCATAGCGGAGGCAGCGTTCAACCTGAAAACGAGTGTAGACCATGCACTGCTCGGCAACCTCATGGGGCGTGCCTTTCATCATGTTCCCGCCGATTCCGCAATAAGCATCACCGGTGTTTTCGCGGACTACGACGTAGTCGATGTCTTCCGGCCCCTTATTCGCGAGCGGGGTTTCGACTCCCGGATAAAGCTTCACAGGGCGCAGGTTGATGTACTGGTCAAGATCGAAACGGAGCTTGAGCAGAATTCCTTTTTCAAGGATTCCTGGCTTTACTTTCGGATGTCCGATTGCACCAAGCATTACCGCATCGAATTTCTTAAGGGTGTCTGCTGCGTCATCAGGAAGGACATTTCCTGTGGCAAGATATCTTTCGCCACCCCAGTCGAAAGTCTCCATTGTAAGCTTGAAATTGAATATGTCGCCAGCCGCCTTAACGACTTTGACCGCTTCCGCCGTAACTTCCGGCCCTGTTCCATCCCCGGGAAGAACCGCGATCTTGTAACTCTTGCCTGCCATTTTAGTTTCCCTTTCTATAAGTTTAAGTAAATATTTAAGAATCTTAATCTAAACAAAGGCTCGTAATATACTCGACTTCCAATGAGTTTAAAGTGAATAATCATAAAACTTCCGGGAAGCTGTAATGGTGTTGCAGGGCTCTCGTATTATTTTATTTTCTTATCGGCAATACTCTTGCTTATATAATCAATAATGTCCTTTTTGGAAACATACCAGAATCCCGGAGATGATAATCCGCAGAATATTATGTATTTCCCAGTTGATAATTCATTATTTAATGGGCCATACCCCTCTCCATAGAAATTAAAGAACCCGTCAAAATGGTAATTCTCTTGTAGAATTTTAATGTCTTTTGCTGGAACAACTAGGTTAAGCTTGATTATCTTCGGCGGTAAATCTTTTTTAAGGACTACGAGTTCAGGATTCTCCTTGCTCTTAGACCTCTTCAGAAGCCCATAGGTATTCTCATACAATTTATAAAAACGATTTGCGTCACTGGAATTGATTTCTTCATTTCCAGACAAATTCTTATAAATATAGTCAAGACCGTTTCCGTTCGGATGGTAAATTCCTATATTAGCGTCTGAAGCCATTAGATAATCATCATCGGAGAACTGTGTCATTCGCGTAAACGAATGCGCGAGTTCCTGTCTGAATTTACCTGAGGGTCTGTCGTAAGTTAAAACAATCATATTCTTTTTAGATGCAGTACGAGGTGCGAGATCAACATTGAACATGACTCGTCCTTCCTTCATGATATATATATTAAGGACATTATAGTTGCCCTTGTCATCTAGCGGGCTTACAGATGGCTTCCGTGTTGAACTTGCAATGATTTTGAAAGTGTCATTTTTCAGGTCAACCTCAAGTATCCCGCTATTCTGAAACAAAGTATCCTTGTTATATCCATCGTCTGGAAGAATGTCGGTATCAGAATATCCGAGATACAGCAGACTATCGTTCAATGCCATGGACGTAAAGTACTTTCGTGGCAACGGTTGCTGTGACCACTTTTTTACGCTACGGTCATACTTTAGAACCTTCCTGCTGTCATCAATTACCACGATGAAATCCCTTGAGACATCCATCAGACTGGTATACGCATTGCAGTTGTTCAAGACACTGCTGATTTCAGGAAGCTTTACAGTTTCATCGAGATTGCCGCCTTCTAAATCTATTATAATTATCCTATACCCAGCATCTTCATCATAGGAAAGCAGATGAACTTTATTGTCCCGTACAAGTATTTCCTCAGCCCTGTAATTTCCGCCAGGTTTCAAAGATTCAAACTGGCGGGGAGTCCATAATTTGCATGTTGAAAGCCCCTCTGACGGCTCTGCCGCTGCAAGTTCAGGAAAATAGTCGCTGAATCCCTTGGAGAAACTGCCGAGATTTGAAGATTGCTTTTTCAGAGAAGCTGCATCTAAAGACTTTTTGTATTCTTCGACCATCTTGTGAATTGCAACGGCCTCATCTTTATTTGTCTTCCTGTTTACCCATAGATAGAAGAGGGTACCGGTGGAATAAGGGAGCGAGATGCGCTCAGAGATGCATTTCTCAAGAATGTATTTCAACAGGTTGAGGCAAAATGGCTCATAAAGCCTTGAAGACTGGATGAGTGTGATGATGATGAATTTATACCGAGTTTCCCCTCTAAAAAAAAACTCCTCCCGGTTGTTCCAGACAAAATTCCTGATCGCCTCTTCAGAGTCTTCCATCCGCTTAAGGCTCTCTACACTCAATATCTCCTTTCTCTTGTCATCTATTGTCTTATTATTTATGACATCACTCAGCTTCCGGCTGTTTTCGCTCTTGTACCATAACAGGCTTATCATTTGATATTTCAGATTTCCAGCTTTTGACAATTCATCCATCAGCTCCTTGAAAGCCCCCTCAGGTTCAGGTGCAGACATCCGTCCTGTCCAGTCAACAACAAACGGAGTATTTCTGATTTCCTCGACCGCTTCGTATTTGAACAGATCATTATCCCTAGAATCACACGGAAGCTCTATTGCAAAAAGCCTGCGGTAGGCGTTTATGCAATCTTGAGGTGAGTCATACCAAAAAGGAATATATTGAGAACATGTTCTAAATATAAAAGTTGTCCACATCTCCCCAGGTACAAGCTCCCTCTTCATCAATTCATCCACGACAACTCTAACCAAATGTCTTAATACAGCCAATTTATCTGTATTTCCGATCAATCCTTTTTGATCATAATATGAACGAAGAACCCTTGAAGCGTTCAAAACAACTGTTACACCAAGATTCCTCCAGTTCACTTTCTGCGCTTCCTTCTCTGATAAGGCTTTCCCTTCCGGCTTCTCTGCAAGATATGAACAAATGAACGTCTCAAGGGCGTAAATTGCAGCATCCAAATGTTTGTCTGTTGATTTAATATTAATTGTATTTTTTTTATACAGGTCATCCCAAGGAACCATACCTGACCCAAAAGTCGGATATGCCAACATGGAATAAGACTTGATCTTTATAAATACGACATCTTTCCCTTTCAAGCCTAAGGCACTGGCATTGTCAACGGCTGAGACTGCTTCATCGTAAAGGCCAGACTGACAGGCCCACTCGGCCTCTTTGAAATATTGCTCTGCCTCCTTGGCGCTATCCCACTGGATTTTGTCCTGTGGTTTTCCAATATTCTTCAACAGTTCCTCTGTTATCTTCTCCGTAATCTCAGCCAACTGTTGCCTGGCGCCTGTTGCCTCAATTGTCTTTTCCTCCCCATCCTTCTTCCTCAATCTCACCCTTACCTTGACATTCTCCTTGCCTGTTAATTCTATGCTGCCGTCGAGAAGATAGCTTCCCGTCCAGAACGGACTCGATTCAGTGTCAATATCCTTTTCCCAGGAGAGTTTCTCCATCTTCCAGCGTTCTAGGACGAACAGGTCTTTTTCCTGGACAAGACGGAATGCGAGCGCCAGCGTAAACTCCTTCTCAAGGAGACGCATCTCAGGCGTATCAATCGGCGCCCTGATGTTCAGGATCGAGATTGGAACAGCCTTGTCCTGCGACACACCCACCTTGTTCAGGTAAGGTGCGAACTTCGCAGAAACATCAGTCGGCCAGTTTTCGATTTTTTCCGTAGGCAGCGGATTGGCGAATGCTGACAGTACGGCTCCCTGATTCACCGCGACAAGCCTTGATACGAGGAACTCCTTCTTCTGTGACTCGAACTTCTTTATTATTACCATGCCATCGGCCTTCAGAAGCTTGCCGAGCCTGAGATAATTGGCAGTCAGATTAGCATTCGAAATCTCCTGCTCCTTCAAGACCCTGTCAATATCCGTCCGCTCAACGACTTTTAGTCCCTTCTGCTTCGACAACTCAACCGTCAAAAGGTCTGCGTAGTTTTCCAGTCCCTTGTCCGCGATAACTGCGACTTTAGCGGCGTTGACCGCAAACCCGCAGCATAGCAAAACAATCATTTGCAATATTATTCTCATCATTTCTGCTCCGGATTTGATCCAGCAGTAATCGTTTTCATGTAGTCGTCGATATCCTTATGGGGGATGAACCATAAGAAGGCCGAATTATCGTCATTGATGAATAAACCGCAACCTTCCTTCCAGACTATTTTAGAACGTGATGGCGCAGGTGCAAGATACCAGAGTTCAGGATTGGATAATTTGTTATTTTCTCCAAACAGCATCTCCTTTTGTTTATCTGAAAGCCTGAAGTCCAAAGGAATCTCATAGCCATTCTTTTCATTCTCATTGAATGCAATCAAGTATTTAGAACCGGGGTTCCTTGAACTTTCAGCATAATAAAACGCACGGCGGCCATCATAGGTAACATATGGCCGTATATTGTTCAATTGCACCCAACTCCGCACGCAAAGGTACGCCTCTGGAATTTCCCATTCCTCAATTAGAGGGAGTTTTACAGTTATGTCCTTACTGTTCCCAAAATTATATGACGTTGATTTTTGAAAACTGTCGTTATGCACGAGAAACAAGTCGCTTCTGAAGCTCCTGTCTTTGAAACTTATCTTGCGTTTGAATATTTTTCCCAGCATATCATCTCCCAGTGATAATAAAGGAGCCCAAATCCTTGTTTTAGTGTCATAGGCATAAAAATAATAGGAAAGTGAACAATCCATAATAATGTCAAAAGAAAAAATACCTGGAAGCACTTCCATTATGTTATGCACTTTGTACGACTGGATGTTGTCAAGAGGAGACTGCGGAGGATTCCTTCTTGAGCTTGCAATCATTTCCGATACTCCACTGTGCAAGTCGAATATGATTATTCCGCTGTCTGACTTGCCCTCGTCTTTCGCCTTAAAAGTAAGCAGAGCTCTCTCTCCGGAAACTGATATCGAATCATAATTCTTTTCGATAATATCAAATGATTGCCATTTGCCGGAATCAAAATGATATTTCAATAACCTTTTATTGTCCCCGATAATCAGTGCATATTTATCGTTAATGTCGCAGAGGCTGTATACTTTAGCCTTTTCTTGATCTTTAATCTCGATTTCCTTCATTGTTAGATCAATCGGATCCATGATATACAGCTTGCCTTCCCCTGACCCTGTGCATGAGAAAGAAAATATGGCTACCTTGTCGCCTAATCCTACAAAACAGCCAATACGATGATTACGTAAAGGTTTATTCTCAGCAACAAGAATGGGAAGCCAGTATTTCGACACGATCAATGCATTTTCTTTCGCTACCATTGCCTCAGGGTATTTCCTCAAAGAGAGTTCCAAATAATGATTGATTTCATTAGGAGAATGTAAGACGGAAATCTCGCTTTTTGCTTTCAGAAGGAGTCCGTTTATTATTTTTGCCTGCTCCATGGAAGGACATAAATCGAACCACATTCCATATAACAGATCAAAATTACGTGAAATTGTTATAATGTCGGTCTTTCTTCCAATGGATATTTCAAGCCATGACTTGACGTAGCGAAAAAGGTACTCGGACAATTGCGCCTTTGAATCGTCGGATAGAAAATTGTTGTAGTCTCCCCCAAAACGTCCGGAAAATGCTGGAATATCACTTTTATCATCAATTAGTTTTTCTCTTTCATCCAATGACATCTTCATAAGTTCAAGAAGGTATTTGTTTTCCCCCTTGCCTTTGGCAATTTCATAGGAGCAGGTTTTAAGATATAAACCGAAATACTTCTCCTTTATGTTCTCTGATGCAGCAAGTTTGTCAACGAACGCCTGCCATTGATACTCAATCGTATCTTTTTTCAACTCTCCGCTCCAATCGATTAACGGAGGGAGTGGATTATTCAGCTTAAAACATGTCCGAGCTAAAAGCTCCTCCAAAACCATCTGGAACAATTCATTTTTCCTGTTGGGGCTATCAGGATATTTCTCATTGATTAATTTTCTGCATTCATCAAAAGTTTCTTCCGGAGTGTCGCACCACATAGGCAAGAAATATGCTTTCATTTGAAAAATTTGAGGATAGACGTAAGAAACTCTTTTTACAATTTCAGGATAGGCTTCTTTGATCAGGGATCTTAACATCCTTATCTTCCCCATGTCATTTTCCAGAGAACCCTGCTTGTAATATGACAAAAGGACAAGTGAAGAATTCAATATAGATATCTCAGCAACTTTCCTCCATTTATTTTCATCTTCGTGCTTGAGCTTATTTAAAGGAATCGCAGGAAGAAGATAATCATCAAGCAGTCTCATCGCTGAAATAGCATAATCAAGTGATTCCTTGTTCATCTGCAAACCGATTAAGTCTGGCCGCCAGTAGATATCACCGGTTGATTCATTGTTGGGATAGGAAAGGCAGGAATATGCATTGATTTTCATTAAAAGAGCATCTTGTGACTTGCTCCCCAATGCCCATGCGGAATCAACCGCAGACAGGGCCTCGGCATAAAGACCGGAACTCAACGCCCATCTTGCCTCTTTCAAATATTGTTCTGCTTCTTTTTTGCTATCCCATGGTATCTTGTTCTCTGTCTTCCCGATCTGCTTCAATAAATCTTCTGTCAGCTTTTCCACGATCCCAGCAATCTCTTGCCTATTGCCTGTTGCCTCAATTATCTTTTCCGCCCCATCCTTCTTCCTCAATCTCACCCTTACCTTGACATTCTCCTTGCCAGTTATTTCTATGCTGCCGTCGAGAAAATAGCTTCCCGTCCAGAACGGACTCGACTCAGTGTCAATATCCTTTTCCCAGGAGAGTTTCTCCATCTTCCAGCGTTCTAGGACGAACAGGTCTTTTTCCTGGACAAGACGGAATGCGAGCGCCAGCGTAAACTCCTTCTCAAGGAGACGCATCTCAGGCGTATCAATCGGCGCCCTGATGTTCAGGATCGAGATTGGAACAGCCTTGTCCTGCGACACACCCACCTTGTTCAGGTAAGGTGCGAACTTCGCAGAAACATCAGTCGGCCAGTTCTCGATTTTTTCTGGAGGCAGTGGACTGGCGAATGCTGACAGTACGGCCCCCTGATTCACCGCGACAAGCCTTGATACGAGGAAATCCTTCTTCTGTGACTCGAACTTCTTTATTATTACCATGCCGTCGGCCTTCAGAAGCTTGCCGAGCCTGAGATAATTGGCAGTCAGATTAATATTCGAAATCTCCTGCTCCCTCAAAACCCTGTCAATATCCGTCCGCTCAACGACATTCAGTCCCTTCTGCTTCGACAACTCCACCGTCAAAAGGTCTGCGTAGTTCTCCAGCCCCTTGTCCGCTATGACGGCAATCTTCGTCTGCGCGTGGAGGTAGCCACAGATGGCACAGACAAGAATGCCGATGATTGTTTTAAAGAAGGAGTACATATTATAATTTTTTGCTTGCAAAAAATTATTTCTTCACGATCTTCGGGAGGATGCGTTCTGCGATCTTCGCAGATGCCTCCTGGAGCGCCTTCTTCCCGGCAATCTGTTCGGCAAGATCGACCTCGGCAGTAGTCTGCTTGTCAACGGCCACGATATTTCCGCTCTTGTCAAGCACTTTCACCTCGACACGCGCCTTTATGCTGACAAGATTACCACGACGTCCTGCAAACTCGCTGAAGCCTTGCCCCTTGATAAGAAGCTCGGCATCATTCTCGCTAGTTGTCACTTCAAATCCGAGTTCCTTGCAGATCACCTGCATTTCGGTTTCGGCAGCCGGATCAAAAGTTGCAGAGCCGACATGCCGTTCATCTATCTTCACATATACCTTGGGCTTCTTCCCGTCTCCGATCGCCTTTTTCAGGTCGGCTATAATATCCTTGCGTTCCCTTAACTGAGGCATAAGCTTGCTGGCATCTTTGGAAATCGTCTCATTGACCTGCCCTGCAAGCTTGTCTGCAAGTGCGTCAATCGCATCCGTACCGTCAACGCTTTTACCAAGGACACGGCTGGTCTCAGTGCTGATGACTTTCGCAACAAGAAAAGTCTTGTCCTTCACCTTGAAAACGGAGCCTGTCAAAAGGATCTTCGCTCCTGTGAGCTGTCCGATCTGAATTGCCTGGTTCGGATTCACAGCCCCAGAAATGTTGAGCTCTGCTTCCTTCAGGATCTTGTCGAGATCAGTTCTCTCAACCATCCATACGTTCGGATTTGCCGACATCTTCGCAAAGAGAATGTTCGCCGCCTGTTCACCAAGTCCTGCGACCCCTGCCCCGGATTCCGTGAACGGCAGTACCGCCACAGTATAGACTTCAGTATTGACAGCCGCCTCCTGTTTTTTGGATTCTTCGTTCTGGGCGCCCGCTGAAATCCCGAGAATCAGCGCCAGCATCAACATTAGTTTCTTCATATTTCATTCCTCCTTATATTTTAAAATTCAGACATCAGGGTAAAGACTA